>JACPFA010000023.1 GCA_016183235.1 Deltaproteobacteria bacterium | reverse complement strand
TTGTTGCAACAAACCATTTTGTTGCACTCTCTTATTGGGCTAACCAGCGCCCGGTGGCAAGTGCTGAGGTCATCCATATCTTCTCATGGGGCTAGCCGGCATGGAATCCTTCCGCGTTCCCGCCCAGAGGCGGGCCTCGGCTTTCCATGCCGGCTAGCCCGCATGGGGGCCCCACCGCGGACCCTGTCCTGAGGCTTTGCGAAGGAGCGATGGGTCGGCAAAACCACCTCACCTTCAAAGTCACTTTACTCTCTTTTCATATTTCTCAAATATTTGCAGAAAGTCTTTTCGAGGTAGGGAGAGGCCAAGGGAGAGCCCGCGCCCGGTCGGCCTATGATAGTTTCTGTCATTGCGAACCCAGCAGGGTGAAGCAATCTTCAGTTTTAAAATGTTGGAGATTGCCACGCTCGCCAACGGGGCTCGCTCGCAATGACAGAGACCCTCCTTAGTCCGACCGGGCGCGGGCTCTCCATTGGCCTCTCCCTACCTCGAAAAGACGTGGCTCGATTTGTAGGCGATAAAGGAAAGATTCCTTAACTGGCTAAAATATTCACTAGTAATGGTTTTGACTTTTTGCTTAGGCTAGCTGACTGAGATTGCCACGGCCCCTGCAGGGCCTCGCAATGACAGAGATATAGAGATAAGGAGCACTATGGGCCGATTTATTCATGAATACAAGCGTACGCATTCTTGTGGAGAGCTAACGAGCCAAGACGAAGGTAAAACGGTAGTACTTTTTGGTTGGGTAGACACCCGGCGTGATCATGGCCAGGTGATGTTTGTGGATTTTCGTGATCGGTATGGAATGACTCAAATTGTGTTTAATCCCGAGGTTGATTCTAAAGTGCATGAGTTAGCTAAGCATTTGCGTAGTGAATATGTGATGGGGGTTAAAGGGCGGGTGGCTAAACGGCCTGAAGGTATGGCTAATCCCAAATTAGCTACTGGCGAAATTGAAGTGTTGATTGAAGAGTTTGAGGTGTTTAATCCTGCCAAAAATCCGCCTTTCGAAGTGTTAAATGAATTGAATGTCGCTGAAGACCTGCGTTTAAAATATCGCTATTTAGATTTAAGACGGCCCGTGATGAATCACAACTTAGTATTGCGCCATAAAGTCGCTATGGCCGCTCGCAATTATTTAGCCCGGCATAACTTTTTAGAAATTGAAACTCCCTTCTTAACCAAAAGTACCCCAGAAGGGGCCAGGGATTATTTAGTGCCTTCACGGGTGCATCCAGGCAAATTTTTTGCCCTTCCCCAATCGCCGCAATTGTTCAAGCAATTGTTGATGGTTTCGGGGATGGATCGTTATTTTCAAATAGCCCGCTGTTTTCGCGACGAAGACTTGCGGGCCGACCGTCAACCTGAGTTTACTCAAATCGACATTGAAATGAGTTTTGTCAACCAAGAAGATATTCTTGCCATGATGGAGGGTTTGGTGGCGACGATGTGGCAAGAGGCTTTAGGGGTTCAACTTCAAATTCCCTTTCCTCGTATCAGCTATGATGAAGCCATTGATAAGTATGGTTTAGATGCCCCCGATGTTCGTTATGACCTGACACTTCAAAATATCACTTCGATTTTTAACCAAACTCAATTCAAAGTTTTTGCGGATGTGATTGCCAAACAAGGCATCATTAAGGCCTTAAATTTAAAAGGCAAAGCCGACCTGTCCCGCAGCGAAATTGATGAGCTAACGAAATTGGTTGCGATTTATGGGGCTAAGGGCCTGGCTTACATTAAAGTACTACCTCAAGAATGGCAGTCTCCTATTGTGAAATTTTTTAGTGAAACGGAAAAAAAGCAATTACAAGAAAAGCTAAAACTTGAAGTCGGCGATTTGGTTTTTTTTGTAGCAGATCGTCCTAAGGTCGTTAACGATAGTCTAGGGCAATTACGTAAAAAATTGGCTGAAAAACTTGGGTTGATCGATCCTAAGGTTTTGAGTTTTGTGTGGGTGGTTGATTTTCCCATGTTTGAATATGATGAAAAGATCAAGCGGCATGTTGCCCTGCATCATCCCTTTACCGCTCCCAAAAAAGAATTTTTGGAAACCTTTGCCGAAGCGCCTTTAAAAGCCAAAGCTAATGCTTATGATTTAGTGCTTAATGGCAATGAAATTGGTGGGGGCTCGATTCGTATTCATCAATCTGAAGTGCAGGCTAAGGTGTTTGAGATTTTGGGGATCAGTAAAGAAGAAGCTCAAAGTAAATTTGGATTTTTATTAGAGGCGTTTCAATACGGGGCCCCACCGCATGGCGGGATTGCCTTTGGGTTAGATCGGCTTATCATGCTGATGAGCGGGGCAGAATCGATTCGTGATGTGATTGCCTTTCCTAAAACACAAAAAGCTGCCTGTTTACTTTCTGATGCCCCAAGTGCCGTCGATCCTGAACAGTTAGTAGAGTTACATCTTAAAATTAATCAAAAGGTTTAATCACCCCATGGGGACCTCTAAAAATGGCCCATCTGCAGAGCCTGTCCAGAGCGCAAGCGAAGGATTGCCCACAAAGTCGCGATCCTCACGTATTTTCATATACGCTCCGGTCGCGTCTTTGCGGGCGCCTTGCATCTGGGCCCTTTTTAGAGGTCCCCAAAAATCCAAATTCTTAGAGGTGTCCCAGTGGAATTTGATTTGATCGTCATCGGTGGCGGGGTGAATGGTTGTGGTATAGCCCGAGATGCCGCCATGCGTGGGGTTAAAACCTTGTTGATCGAACGCGATGATTTTGCCTGTGCTGCCAGCGGCAATAATAGTCAGATGATTCATGGTGGGGCTCGTTATTTAACGAGCGATCTTAAAACCACTCAACTTTCTTCGATCGATAGTGGATACATTCAAAAAATCGCGCCGCATTTAATTTTCAGAATTCCCTTCATCTTTCCAATTCTTAAACCAGACCATAAGCGATCGAAATGGAGACTAGCATTACTCGATGCCTATTTTAGAGCCTATGATCGTTTTGGCCGTTGGAAAAATGCCAAACCTCATTTGCGATTGAGCAGGGAAGAAGCCTTAAAATTAGAGCCCGATTTATCCCCTGATATAACGGGTGCAGTAACCTTTGATGAATTTGGCATTGATAGCCCGCGTTTGTCATTGCTCAATGCGCTTTCGGCCCATGAACATGGGGCTACCTTAAAAAATCATACGCAGGTGCTAGGGCTTATTTTAGAAAGCGGTGCCGTAGTTGGGGTAAAAGTAAAAGATTTACTTAAAGGAACCTGTGAAGAATATCGCAGTAAAATTATTTTTAATGCTACCGGCCCCTGGGCCTCGAAGCTTGCTAGGTTGGCGGGTGTAGAGATCAAGGTGCGACCTACGAAGGGGGTGCATATCACCTTTGAGGGGAGGTTTCTCAATACCGCTATTATGACTCAAGCCATTGATGGGAGGACCATCTTTATCATGCCTCATCAAAACACCACGATTTTAGGCACCACCGATGATGATTATTTTGGCGACCCTGGGGATATTCCTATTTTAGAAGACGAAGTGGAATATCTTTTAGAAGGGGTAGAAAGAGTTTTTCCTCGGATTCGGCAAGCCCGCATGTTGCGAGCCTGGGCGGGGGTGAGGCCAACCCTTTACCGCCGTGGGCTATACGAGGATGATCTGTCGCGAGAACATTGGATCATCGATCATGAAACCCAAGATGCAGTGGCAGGCTTGGTGAGTGTCATTGGCGGTAAACTGGCCAGTTATCGAATTTTGGCCGAAGAGGCCACCGACTTGATTTGTCAAAAGCTTAGCCTGCAGGCCGTTTGTCACACCCATGAGGAGCCTCTGCCAGGGGGTGATGCTGCACTTAATATCGAGGCTTTAGCTAAACTTCACGACCTCGATGCTTTAACGGTTGAACGGCTAACCTTTAGACATGGCACCTTGGCAAAAAAAGTTTTGTCGCTTCTGGGAGTGCAGCCTTCGAATGCCAACCGAATCTGTCAGTGCGAACCGGTCATGGCAGCCGAAATACGTTATGCGGTACGTTCTGAATTTTGTCGTAGCTTAGAGGATTTGAGGCGGCGCACTCGTTTTTCCATTGGGGTTTGTGGGGGCAATGATTGTGTTTTTTTAGCGGCAGTCATCTTGGGTGAAGAACTAGGCTGGGAGCCTTTGCGAGTTTTTAAAGAAGTTAATTTATTTTTACAAAATAAATGGAAAGAAACCGTGCCTGTTTTACAAGGTGAACAACTGGCTCAAAGCGAGCTGGCAAGCTTTATGTACTATGGGATGGGATGTATTGACCAAATCTAACTATGGAAAATCATAACGGCCCTTACATTGTGATTATAGGTGGAGGAATAGCAGCCTTTGCAGCCGCGATTGAATTGGCTGAACTGGGTGCCAAGGTTAAACTTGTTAAGGTATCCCCTGGGGCCTCCGGGATTTCGAGTGGGGCCTGGGATATTGCCGATGATCTCAATCGTTCATCTTATGATGCGTGGCAAGACTTAAAACCCATTAGTCACAACATCTTTAATCTCATCAAGAAAAATGAATTTCACCCTTATGCTATTTTAGCTGCGGGGCACGAAAGCAACTCATTTTATCAATATGTTCATCAGGCCGTGGCCAATGCTAGCGACCAACTTCCTTTGCGCATGATGGGAGTAGAAAATCAAAATAAAATTTTTCTTACCCCCATGGGTACTTTAAAATCCACCGCCTGGGTGCAGGCAAGCCAAGGGGGCATTTCTATCAGTGAGCTTAAAGAAGCCAAATTGTTAGTTGCAGGGGTTCGTGGTTATGCCCCATTTCAAGCTAGGTTTATTCGAGATGCCTTAGAAATTTTTTTGGAAAAACAAGCCGACCCACCGATTTCTTTCACCGGTTATTTAGAAATGGAAATGCCGGGTTTTGAAGGGCGAACCAATTTGAGCCCGGCTGAATTAGCCCACTATTTAGATAAAGAAGAAAATTTTGTAAAATTTGGGAAAGCCATTGTTTCTTATTTAGAAGGCAAGGTTTACTCTCATCTCTTGTTGCCACCGATTCTTGGGGTTCAAAATTCCAGGCTTATTGTAGAAGCGCTTAATCAAATAACGGGTTTGCAATGTGCCGAATCATTAGCTTTGCCGGTGAGTATTCCGGGCTTAAGGCTCGAGAATGCTATTAATCGATATATGAATAGCCATAATATCGACATTATTGAAGGCAAAGTGGTAGGTTTTGAACACTTAAGCCGTAGAATTAAATATTTGGATGTTCAGCTAGATGACAGCGTGATTAAAATTCCTGTTAAGGCCGTCATTCTTGCAACGGGTAAATTTATTGGCAATGGTATTCAGCATCAGCAAAAATTTTTAGAACCCATTTTTCATTTACCTCTCTTTTATAAAGACCAACCGGTGCAGGCCTTATCTTCCATGCGCCTTGCCCATGCTCACGTGCAAGAAAGGCAGCCTTTTAATTCGGTAGGGGTTAGAATCAACGCTCAAACTCAACCTTTATCCGAAGATGGGGATGTGGCCTTTGAGAATTTATTTTCAGCCGGGGCAGTGATTGGCGGGGCGGATTTTGCGTTTGAGCGGTGTGGGGCGGGGGTGGCCATTGTCACTGGCCAAGTCGCAGGCAAGAACGCTAAAAACTTTTTATAAATGTCATTGTGAACCCAGTAGGGCTCTATGTCATTGCGAGCGAGCACCGTTTGCGAGCGTGGCAATCTTCCTTTTCGTTCTTCAATTCATCTGCAAATCACCGCACCTAAAAAGTCTTCTTAAAGGGCTGCAAGAGGGCAGCTTGAGAACCCGCACCCGTGAAGCCTACTCGGCCAAAAAAATCCTTTATTTTTGGTTGAATTAGAGTACTCCTCTGTCGTCCTCTAATTCAAAAAAATAATAGGATTTTTTTGACCTCCTACGCCTTCACTCCTGTGCTACAGGTTCTCAAGCTGCCCCCTTGCAGCCCTTTAAGAAGACTTTTTATATCATTTAAATATAGGTTCAGATAAAATTCAAACATACCACATATTGTTCACGGCTGGTGGTGCGGGTGGCTTTGGGGCGTATAATGTGGACTTTTTCAAAATGGGTTTTGAGTTGTTTGCAAAATTCGTCGCTTTCTTTTCCTGGGAAAATTTTAAAAACGAGTGAGCCGCCTTTTTTTAAATATTTTTGGGCGTAGCGGAAAGCGAGTGATGCTAATTCAAATGACAAAAAGGCGTCTTTAAATTGAATGCCGGATAGTTTGGGTGACATGTCTGAAAATATAGAATCTATTTTTCTTGTGCCCAAATATTGGTTTATTTTTTGTTCGATGCTGGGGTGGGTGAGGTCGCCTTGAATAAATTCTAAATTGGTTGGTTTAGTTTGTGACAAGGGTTCTAGATCGCAGGCGATCACGCAACCGAGATTTCCAACGCACTTGGTTAAAAAGACGGTCCAGCCCCCCGGGGCGGCTCCCAGGTCCATCACCCAAAAGTTAGGTTTAACCAGGGGATACCTTTTTAAGAGCTCCTCAATCTTAAAACTGGCTCGGCTGGGGAGGCCTTGTGCTTTGGCCTTTCGGTAGTAATGGTCTTGGCGTTCATAATGAGACATTTTGGGGTGTATAGTCCTAATTTCACTCGATTTCTAGTGTACTTTGGAGACTTTTTACCCCATTTAAAGATTTTAGGGGTATTTTCTGGTTTTTCACAACAAACGTATCCACGCGAAAGATAATATAAAATAGGAAAGTTATTTTTGTTAACGCGCCTTGGCATAAGAATTGCTTTAATAAAACCGCGAGAGGTATGGGGTTTCTAGGGAATTCTAAGCGGGATTATAAAAGTTGAATTTTAAAAGATAAATTGGGAGAATGTATTTATGGTAGCAAATGATGTTAAATGGGCGAAGCCATCTTTACCCATAAGTGATCAAGGACAAATTACTACACTACCGCCTGTGCAACGTGAGGGAGTGGCAATCCCTCCTAAAACGGGTTTTAATAAACCAGTTCCGGGATTTGCAAAATACCAGGGAACAGGGAAAGTTGGTGGAGTATATGGTCCCCAAGCTGCTCCCTTGGTTTTGACTTCCAATGGAGTGAGCGCTGATGTCAAAGGTCATGCGGCACGTTGGGGGGAGAATGGTGTTGATCCTGTAGCTGTTGCCAGCCAAGCCTTTACGGAAGTGATTGGTTTAGATTAATTCTCTTATGGTGCAATTTAAAAACTTAGAAGAATTTGAAATTGCGTTTCGTCGACTCCCTCGAGATAAACAACAACGGGTTCTCGATCGAGCCTACGAATTGGCCTATGCTGGTTTTGATGATAAAGTTTATCGCGTCATGGCCACCGCCATTAAGCATGCCAAAGAAACCGGGATCGAAGGCCACGAAGATATGAATATTACCGATGAAGATTTGAAACGGCTTTCCAGTATTCAAGATACCTACCGACATCAAGAAAAACATAAACCGAAGAAATAAAGCCCCTTTGAAGTAAAACAATCTTTAATGTTTAACCGGTGAGATTGCCACGCCCATTGGGCTCGCAATGACAGCTTTTTCGATTGGTATTCAAGGGCTTATTTGATATTCTACCTATATGGTTGAAATAAAAGGTCCTAAACCCATAGGGGTTGGGCAAGGCCCGTTGCCCCTTGATCCAACGGTAGCCAAAAAAACGGCTAAAGAAATTAGTAAAACGGCCCTTGAAAAAGGCGATGGTTTTGAAGGTAAGCTTCCGCCTCAAATTGGCACTAAACCTAACCAATTTATGGGAGGTGCCTTTAAGGTATTTGGGGATGGGATCTTATTTCCTTCTAATTTACTGGATGTGAGTAATTCTACTAATAATCCAAGATATCTACGTTTGTTAGCAGCGGTGTTGGGGATGGATGACCTGGAGTGGCACTTTAAAACCTTGGCCGAAGAAGACCATCAGGCCTATGTAGAGCGCAAAGCAAAACGCCGCTTAGAACGATTGGAAGAAGAGGAAAGACAGCAAGGTCAAGAAGGGGCTTTTGTTGACGATGAAGAAGAAGGGGAAGAAGAGGGTGAATAAAGTGGGCAGGGACGGGATTGAACCGCCGACACGAGGATTTTCAGTCCTCTGCTCTACCGACTGAGCTACCTGCCCTAAATGAGCTAGGGTTAATAGGAAACAGAACAAGCTCTGTCAATCTAATACTGCTTGGCGGGTTTTATCATGACCCCTGAACCATTATCCCAATCGTAAACATCAACGCTTAAGGCCAAACTATCTTTTGAAATTTTCATAAAGAAAGTATCTTCGCCTTGGTCTTGTTCGGTTCTTTGGAAACCGAGCCCTTCAAAATGTTTCATCATTTTAAGGCTTACGGCAGACACAGCGCCTTTGTAATGCATTTGTAACTTTTCGTTGTTTGATTGGCAAACGGCGGCACCACCGAGCGGCATGCTAAGGGGTTTCCAGTCACTACTCATAGAAATAGACCTGCAAGGGTGCCCAGCACAGGCCGAAAACCCCAGGGCAAAACTCGCCATCAAAAAAAAGTTGATGAGAACTTTCATGCAAACCTCCCAGAAAATAATCTAGCAAATTTTTTGCAAAGAATTAAATTAATTTTTTGAGGCGGTAGACAAATTTCAGTTGTTTCGGTTAAAAATAAATAACTATAGTATTTTAACTTTTTGATAGTATGTTTTCTGTCATCCTCGCGAAAGCGGGGATCCAGTGCTTAGCCCTACTTACAGAACTGGATCCCCGCCTTCGCGGGGATGACAGCCTATTTAAAAGTTAAAACACTATATGAAAATAAAACGATCTTTTCAAAAATTAGGCTTATGTTTTTTGGTGTTCTTGCTTTCGGCTTGTGCGGTTGCAGAGTCTAAGAAGCAAACCATTAGTCAACTTTCTTTATTGTTTGTGGGTGATATCATGCAACATGACCCCCAAATTCAAGCGGCCTATGATCCTAAAACCCAAACTTATTCTTATGATGATAGTTTAAAATACGTAAAATCTATTTTTGAAGCAACGGATGTTGTGATCGGCAACTTAGAACTGACCTTTGGGGGGAAACCCTATAAAGGGTACCCGCAGTTTAGTGCGCCGAGTGAGTTGGCGAGCGGGTTAAAAAATGCTGGGGTTGATTATTTAGTAACTGCCAACAACCATTCTTGTGATCGGGGTAAAAAAGGCATTGAGGGTACTTTAGAGGCGTTGGATAAGGCTAAAATTATTCACACGGGTACTTTTAAAAATCAAAAACAAAGAGAAAAACAATACCCCTTAATCATTGAGAAGAATGGGATTCGTTTGGCGGTGTTGAATTATACTTATGGCACCAATGGCTTGCCCATCCCTGAGCCTAATATTGTTAATCTGATTGACCGCGATCAAATAAAAAAAGACCTGACCCTAGCTAAACTAAAATTGCCTGATAAAATCATCGTGTTTTTTCATTGGGGGGTGGAATATCAGCGTGAGCCTAATCAAGAACAAAAAGATTTGGCTCAATTTTGTTTAGACGAAGGGGCCGATTGGGTGATGGGTTCTCATCCTCATGTGTTGCAGAAAATGGAAAAGTTTAATCACAAAGGTAAAGAAGTATTGGTGGTTAATTCGTTAGGCAATTTTGTTTCGAATCAGCGGGATCGTTATCGAGATGGGGCGGCGATGGTAAAAGTTGTGTTGGAAAAAGTTGGGGGGCTAGCGAAGATCAAGCAGAGTGGCTATTACTTAACCTGGGTTTATGACCCTTATGAAGAGGGTAGGCATCGATTTTATATATTGCCTGTTGCGCAATACGAGAAAGACAAAGAATTTTTTGGGGGGGAGCTTCCCTTTAAGTTTGTTCAGTCAATCAAAGATGCCCGGGAATTATTTTTGAAACAGAATAAAGATATTCATGAATACATTTACAACGCTGAACAAATTGCCTGGCAGCTTGATAAATAGTTTATTTTAAAAAGTTTTTTGAAAAGTCGGCAGAGGCTTCCAGGGGTCCGTGTCGCCCAGGGGTTACGGCCCCTGGGCGCACTCAAAGTCTCGGCTTTCACGGTTATATAGCCATAGAGGTGAAAGCCGGAGTTTACCCTGAGCGAAGCGACAGGGACAAACCCCTTCCAGCCTCAGCCGACTTTTCAAAAAACTTTTTAAAATAAACCTAATAATTTCAATACATTAATAGCATTTGCCTGTTGGGGGTGATTTCGGTATAATTTAAAGAAGGGCCAAACTTAAAAGAAAGGTTTTTTGGGACCTTAATGAAACGAATTTGTGTATTTTGTGGGTCAAACCCGGGGACAAACCCAGCCTACTTAAAAGCTGCTCGTCAAATTGGAACGCTCTTGGCCGAAGAAGGCATAGGGTTGGTTTATGGTGGGGCTAGCATTGGGATGATGGGAGAGGTGGCTGATGCTGCTTTGGAGGTAGGGGGGGAAGTTATTGGGATTATTCCCAAGGTATTGGCGAAAAAAGAAATCGCGCACCCCAATTTATCTGATCTCAAAGTCGTAGAATCAATGCACGCTCGCAAAGCGCTCATGACTGAGCTTTCGGATGGCTTTATTGCCTTGCCGGGCGGGCTTGGTACCTTTGAAGAATTATTTGAAATTCTTACCTGGGCACAACTCGGGCTGCATATCAAACCCTGTGGGTTGTTAAATGTCGCTCATTATTATGACAAGTTAGTGGAATTTTTAAAGCATGCCGTGGGTGAACAGTTCATCAAGAAAAAGCACCATGCCTTACTACTTATTGATAAAGACCCAAAATTGCTGCTGGCTAAATTTGAAAGCTTTCAGGCGCCTAAACTCAAAAAAGTCAGCGGCCTTGTAGGTTAGGTGCTAGAATTAGGCGCCAAAATCTCTGCCCATAACGGTTTTGCGACCGTCATTCTTGGCATTTCCAATGGCCTTTTCAATTGCCTGGGAGACCAGGTTAGAAAGTGCGTCAATGGTGCATTGGCTGGTGTTAAGGCCAGACTGATCACGAACAAATTTTTTCACCCTCGAAACAACAACTAGGGTTTCTGCTGATTCGGCCCCAGTGGTATTTGGATTTTCCATGAAAACTCCTTCCTTCATGAGGTTTAGTAAAAGATGGATACTAATGAAGTAAAGCAGAGATGACAAATAATATTATTAAAATTTTGTAATGCCTCAGCTTTAGGGGTTTAACTTTCCTCAACCCGCGCTCCGCTCCTCGTATTCGCACTTAAAAAACATTGGTTTGTTTGGAAGTTAGTGTATTCCCTCTGGTCATACCCTAACTTCTACAAACCATATGTTTTTTAAGCGCTCATGACTCGTCGCTCTCGCGCAAAGGGTTTCGGAAAGCTAAACCCCTAAAGCTGAGGCATTACAAAATTTTCAAATATCATTATTATCCAATGAATCTTCTCACCCTAGCGGCGTGGAGGATTTCTTCTGGGATTTCTTTTTCTTTGGCTTGTTTCCAATAATGGTAGATATTGCTGGTTAAATTGCGATGAATAAAATGTTCGGAACGGGCAGGGCCTAACTTGACCCCTAAATATTCTTCGATAAAGGCAATGTCTTTTTCAATGGCTTGCCAGGCCATATTTTTTTTGCCCAGAAACTTTAGATTTTCACGATTGAGAAAAAAGCCAGCCGTAACAAAATCGCGCTCCAAACCAGGAATAAATTTTTGAAAATCTTTTTCAAAGCCTCGTTTGATGATTTCTTTTAAACCTCGGCCGGAGCCAATAAACATGGGTGGAATGCCCAATGAATAAAAGACACCGGCAAAAGTTATGGCCCGGGGGAGATTGACTTGCTGACTTCCTACCTTGCGCGAATAACCAAAATGGCCGGTATGAGCGATACGCTCGCGATGGCGTGGAATATAACGGGCAATATCGTTGATCATAGTTGCTAAGCTTTGCACAACCGGGCGGTATTGATCAGAAAAAATTTCACTCAACTTAAAAATGGTTTTTAATTCTGAATTGGTAAAACGTGTCGGGCGACTGCGCGGTAAGGCAGCTTTTAGCCTGTGAATGGCAGCTTTTACGGTTGTTAGGGGGTGATCGTAGATGAAAGCGGATTGTAAAGTTACGGTGCGAATGCCGCCATAAAGTTCTAAGAAACGTTCAATTGTGTAAGGGGATAAACCACCGCGAAAATGGCCACCGCCTACGCCTAGAATAGGAAAGACATGAATTTTTGATTCTTCAGCAAAGCGATAATATTCACTAATGGCGGCTCGTGCCGAAAGGGTGGCGGGAATAAAGCCTGCGTCGAGGGCTGGGTCGGAGCGGGCGATGAAAGGGCGTAAGTATTTAGGCTTAAAACCATACAAAGCTTGGTGCCCTTTTACGTATTGAGTGAGAATTTTGTGCGACTCCATCAGCGTCACACTACCTTCAATTAGGGGGATCATTTCTAAATGATTTTTGGGGATAGATGCCTTTTCAAAAATAGACCGTTCATAAAGAATGCTTTGATTAAATTTTTTCAAAATGGTGAGCAGTTGTTCTGCCTTAGTGGTCATGGGCAAGATCACTTCAAAAAGTGGGGGGCAGTGTACTTTATATTCTTTGGCAATATGAGCGGCCGTGATGATGCTCATGAAGGCACGGGCTACCCGCATGCCTTTTTCGTTCCATAAATTGGGGATACGAAAGGTGAGAAATTTTTCTTTTCCTAATTGATGCTTGCCAAAATATTCGCTGTAAACATTGAACAGGCGATCGATGACCGCTTCGTCGACAAATTTGCCTTCCCAGTCCCACATGTATTCGTCGCATTCTAAATCAGAGAAGACATGGTAACATTCTTCGATTTCATGCAGGGTTGAAATAAAGGGGGCATGGCCCCAATGTGGAGGGTGGGAATTATCGGGGTGTTGAGTGGCCATCACTGCGGGGATTTTTCTCATAAGGCCATTCAATAGTGGATTCTCGAAGAGATGAAAAGAGAAAAGCAGCCAAGGTAAAGACAAGCCAAAACATTGAGGGTTCAAATTCATGAACAGGATTTGCTAGTGAGCATCCACCTGCCGCGCTGGTGGCGTCCATTTGCGAGCCTCCGTCTTCTCCTTCAGTGCCGGGTGTCCCTGGAGTATCAGGGGTTTCAGGGTTATCAGGGGTTTCTGGTGTTTCGGTGGGTTCGGGAGTTGGGGTTGGAGTTGGGCTAGGTGAAGCGTCTATTGTATAGGTTATATTAATACTGGCAGCATTACTCGTATTGTCGTCTTGGTCTCTTGCTGTAAAAGAAAAAGTATTGAGTCCTTCGGTGAGTGTTCCGGAATAGGTCCACGAGCTTTCTCCTGCCGTATATTCAAGGGTTAAGTCTTCTGTGCTGATGACGCTACCATTGAGAAGTATCGTGGTCGTTGTTTTTGCGGTGCGACCGGTGAGGGTAATGCTTGGATTGGTTGTCGAATAATCATTGCCATCATTTGTGGTAATTTCTGGTGCAATAATTCTTACCGAAGAATTTCGAGCAGAACTCATGCCACCATCGGCACCCATATTAATTCGACCACCATGATTGGCGGGTTCACTTCCAACATCGTCATCCCAATCGCCTGCATCAATGGCCGGAGAGCCTTCTTGTAAACGTAAATCAGAATCTGCATCCACAAACAGTGGATCACTTGAAAGCGAGCCGGTTCCAGCACTTGTGCCATCATAGGCTGTGGCAAAGTTATATACTAAGTTATAAGTATTATTAGCGGTGACATTTTCACTACCATTGTAAATCCCGGTTGAATGTGTGCCGCCATCACCCATTAAGGCATTATTTTTTATGGTTAGAGTGTGTTCTGCATAATGAGTCCCTACGCAAATCCCACATGTGTAAATGCTGGCATCCGTGGTACCCAGAGATACACTATTATTGATAATCGTCGTGGCATAATACCTATTGTAAATTCCCGAAAGGCTTCCGTAGCTTCCAGATAAATTCAAATTTGCAATGACGCGATTTTTTGAAAAAGTAGAAGCTTGCCCATAAATACCATAGGTATTTCCATTGGCTGCACTTACAGTAACCTGATTATTGCTGACGGAATCGTCTTGAGACGCGGAACTAGAGTAGATTCCATAGGTATAGGTGCCTCTCGAACTATTCGAACTCACCGTGAGGGTATTGCCCGAAATAGATCCGCTTCCCTTATAGATTCCATAAGTGATGGCTTTACCTTGAATCGTAAGTGTATTGTTGGTGGGATTTCCAGAAGCGCCCGAATTAAAATAAATCCCTGAGGTGTATTCCATCGAGCTGTTGGTAGCTTCGACATTGATGGTGTTGGAATCAATACTAACATTATAACCTAAAGTATTACTGCTATTCAGATACACTCCTGCAATCCCTGAAGTACCACTGGAAGTGACGGTGATGGTGTTGCCACTCAAAGTTAAATCGGTGCCGTCAATATAAATAGCAGCACTGCGATAACTTGACGAACTGCTGGTGGTAAAGTTGAGTTGATTGTTGCGTAAGATTACAGATCCATCGCATTGATTGATAATGTGATTGGCGTAGGTTCTCACTAAATAGATGGCAGAGCCTGTTGCCGTGATCGCACTATTTTCCATTGTTAAATTGGTATTGGAAACAATGAAGGGTGAGACAGAATCGTAGGACATGCTGTTAAAATTGGTCCAATAAATTGCATTATTGTTGGGAGTGCATGCGCTATTGGTAAAGTCGATATATTCCCATGTTCCCGATTGAGGGGTAAAAGTGATATTTTGTGATGAGGTGCCATTGGCAACCAGGGTGCCCGTGATCGTGATATGACCGCTTGATGGGACACGAACCGTCACCCCAGCATCGATGGTAAGTGTTGCACCGCTTTCAACTTCAAAGTTGCTTACATTGATGTTGACCGGGCTATCGCTTGCTGACCATGTGGTATCGGAAGAGATATTACCGTTGACTTCGAGAGCAAAAACTTTGGTAGGTAAAATACAAAAGACAAAGAGGATCCATACCCACTCTTGCCCCGAGGTCCCCTTCCTTAAACCTTCCCCCACCTGCATAAATAAAATTATAACTTTATTCTGTACATAAGCCGAGGGCTAAAATAAAAATAATAAAATTTTTTAATTAATAAATTCAAATAGTTATAAATAGGGTGCTATTTTTGGCGAAGTCATGGTGCAAAATAAAACCCATGCCAAGTCTTAAAGTTCTTAAAATTCTTGAAAGATGGGTTCTGTGGTTGATTTAACTTTCTGTTGAGTTACCATGCCAGGCGGAAGGCAATAAGGAGGTGTTTTATGCGGCGTTTTATTTTAATAGGTTTTTTATTAGGAATTTTTGGTTTATCGTTAGGCTTAGTTCATACCAGTTATGCGGATCCTCCCCCATGGGCCCCAGCTCATGGTTATCGTGTTAAAAAACACCACCATCACCATCATCATAAAAAAGTGGTGCATCGTTATTATTATTATCCCAGTTATCAGGTCTACTATAGCCCGGTGCGCAAACAATATCTTTGGTTGGATGCAGGGGTTTGGAGATTTGGAGTTAAATTACCGGGTAGCATCAAAATAGGTGGCGTTAGCCCGGTTTTGGTTGAAACCCCTTATTATGATCGGCCCTACGCGGAGCATGTAATTATTAAAGGTGACTAGTGCTGAGCGTTTTTTGGTTCGGAAAAAATTCTATTTACCTCGGAAGCGTTGCGGTCGTTGACCAAGGTTAGGACTACATCACCACCATCGAGTGGGGTTGCCCCGCTGGGCACGATAAATTCTTCGTTGCGACAAATCAAGGTGATGAGACTATCTTCGGGGAGGCCCAGTTCTACGATTTTTTTGCCTACAATGTTTGAATGATAGGGGATGATATATTCCACTAAGTTGGTAGCGGCGCCTTCCAGTTGCTCAAACTCGATGGGGTAACGACGCTTTTTTTCTAGAGGCGCGGTGACTTTTAAACACCTTGCCATCAAGGGGACAGTTCCTCCCTGGAGTAAACTCGAAGTTAACACGATAAAGAAGACCAAATTAAAAAAGAAATCGGCCCTAGGGATTTTGGCTACGAGGGGAAAAGTGGCCAAGATAATGGGCACCGCTCCGCGCAAGCCTACCCAAGAAACGAATGCTTTTTCTCTAACATTCATTTTGGAGAAAAGAAGGCTTATCAAAACGCTTGCTGGACGGGCGACGACGATTAAAAATGTCGAAATAATAAAACCTGCCCCTGCAATGGGCATGAGTTGAGTAGGAAATACCAAGAGGCCCAGGGCAAGGAACATTGCAATCTGCATGAGCCACGCTAAACCATCATGGAAACGGAGTAGACTTTTCTTGTGGATAAAATCAGTATTTCCCATCATGAGGCCCGCCACATAAACCGCAAGAAAACCATTGCCACCGAGAGAAGCCGTTAAACTGTAAACTAAAAGAACCAGGGTGAGTGACAAGACGGGATAAAGCCCTTCATATTCCAATTTTAATTGATTGATTAAGAAAAGGACCATTTTAGCAAGACCGTAACCCAAGACGGCCCCCACGATCATTTGGTGAAGGAACATGCTTAGTAAGTTTGCAATAGAGGTGTTAGGATAGGCTAGAAGTGTAATGAATCCTATGGTGAGAAAGACAGCCATAGGGTCGTTGCTTCCTGATTCGAGTTCTAAGAGTGGCCGGAGGTGAGTTTTTAAACCAATATTTTTTGAGCGTAAAATGGTAAAAACAGCGGCAGCATCGGTAGCTGAAACGATGGCACCGAGCAGTAAACCTTCGGTCCACGAAAATTTAAGCAAGAACTTTGCAAATACACCCACGAGAAGGGTTGAAAGGAGCACGCCTAGGGTGGAAAGAGAAAATCCTTTCCAAAGCACAGGGCGAACTGTTTTCCAGGAAGTATCTAAGCCCCCTGAAAAAAGAATAAAGGCAAGGGCGATAACGCCAATCGATTGAGCTAAACCAGGATCATCAAAATGAATACCACCCAGCCCATCAGAACCCGCCAGCATGCCGATACCCAAAAATATAAGTAGGGCAGGGACGCCCAGCCGTGCTGATACTTTGCTGGCGATAACGCTCAATAATAAGAGAACGGAAATACCTAGTAGAATGTATTCAGTCAGCAAAGTCCTCTGTATAGGCTACAGATTGCGAGGATTATGTGGCGAGAGAAGGAAGATGAGCAAAAAGCCCGCAGGCGTACCCTAAGGTACGTCGAGGACTTTTTGCGAAATCTGACGCGCTCGCAGCCCATAAGCCGAAGCAAGATGTAGCCTATACAGAGGACTTGTTAGTAAGTAAAAAACTTGTTAATTTTATATAATCTTATATAGTTGAAATATATGAAACGTTTACATTCTTTTGATAAGCGACTCAAAAGTATTCCACAAGCTTGTTGGTCTCTTATAACCGGAATTGATGAATGTAAGGGGCAGTGGATTGCGGGTGCTAAGCTTAGTCCGCAAGTGCTTGGACGATTGAAGAGATCCGTATTGGTAACATCCACGGGGGCTTCTACCCGAATTGAGGGAGCCAGACTTTCAGACGCAGATATTGAGCGATTAATGCGAGGCATTTCTGTTCAGAAATTCGCTGATCGGGACAAACAAGAGGTCAAAGGTTATTATGAATTATTGCAAAATGTCTTTGAGGCTTGGCGAGGATTAAGATTTTCAGAAAGTTCGATTAAACATTTCCATCACGAATTACTCAAATATGTTTCAAAAGATCAGACTCATTGTGGTGAATATAAGAAACGGGAAAATAAAGCTCATATGATTAACGAAGCAGGTCAGTCTATCGGCATTTTGTTTAATACAACACCTGCTTATCTAACACCTAAAGAGATGCACGAATTGGTAGAGTGGACTGAAAAAGCTTTACAACAAAAGTTATATCATCCTTTGCTAATAATCGGTAATTTCATTGTAGAGTTTTTAAACATTCATCCATTCCAAGATGGAAACGGAAGAGTCTCAAGAGTAGTCACTAACCTGCTTTTTTTAAAAGCAGGGTATCTTTACATGCCGTATGTTTCGCACGAGAAATTGATCGAAGATAATAAACCTGATTATTATCTTGCATTACGCAAAAGTCAGAAAACAATTAAGACAAAGAAAGAGAATATTGTTTCATGGTTACAGTTCTTTTTGACCATTACCCTGAAACAATCTCAAATGGCAGTTAAACTCTTGTCGGATGAAAACATTGAGAAACTTCTTTCCATAAAACAGTTAGCGGTTTGGCGGCATCTCCAAACGGTTGAAGAAGCTTCCCCTCGAGAGGTTGTTCAGAAAACAGGCATTGCACGCCCTACGATTAACCAAGTGATGGATCGACTCTTAAGTTTTAAAAAAATCGAACGCATTGGTTTAGGCAGAAGTACTCGTTATCGAGTTCTGAAAAATTAATGATAGTGGCAGAGCCATATTAAACTTTGTGCCCCTGAGGTGAATCGAACACCTGCACATGGCTTCGGAGGCCAATGCTCTATCCACTGAGCTACAGGGGCTTTTAAGCTCAACTTTCGGATTTTTGCGATTAGGATTAACCAAACGGAATAATTTCACAATGAAGAAATTTTAAGTCATTGATATTCTCCGGTAGTTCGCATGAAATCATGATGCCTGCACAGTCTCCCCGCTGATTGGGGCTACCATCCCCTCCGCAAGAACCCGGAGAAATATCGATGGCACTCCATTGCCAATGTTTGCCTTTCTCAAAGGTAGTATTTGTAGTTTTGTAAGTGGCCTTGGGATAAGCTCGTAGGCCAAGAAAAATCTTTGGGTCACGTATAAAAACCCTTTCTACTTCCGCATCCATTTTGACAGAGCGGCGAAGTTGATCTTCGCGCTTTTGTAGCCGAGTAATACAGGCCTCATGTTCTGGCTTTATTTTAACGTCTGAAGAAGAGCCAGGTTTATACCAGCCATCGTCTTTATTAAAGAGCTCGGTCAGTTCAGGTGAAGTAAAGGGTCGACCTACAATGGCATAGGGGATGTTTTTTAAGATACGAGCTTCGAGTGGCGTTGAGATCCCAAATTGAGTGACATTACATTGCATGGCCATGAGTTTTTCAAATTCAGCCAAGACAGCTCCTGTTTTTGTGGCAGGGTCTGGGTTGCCTACCCTAGGCGACAGTATGACTAGCCAAAGTAAGGCAAGGATTGAGAGGATGTTCCGTGGATACATGTTTGCTCCTTGCGATTATTTTGTTTCAAACACATGGGCAGTCGTGATGCTCACATGGATGTGTTTGCCTACCGAAAAACGGCTTTGTTCAGCTACGCCTTTGGGTACGTAGGCCATGACAACAAATTGATTTTCTAATTTTATTTCTAAACAATCCAAAGCACCGAGAAACTGAAGGGATTGAATGGTGCCAGGTGCAGAACCCTCTTCGGCACGAGAACTTACATAAACATCGTTGGGTCGAAATAAGACAATGGCCTTTTTGCCATCCGGTACATGGGGTGCCCAAAATTTAAAAGGGCCCCACTCGATCAATTGATTATAAGCCGTGCCTGTGACTTGATTGGTTTCGCCTACAAATTTAGCGACAAATTCCGAGGCTGGTTTATTAAAAATGGCCCACGGGCTGTCGTCTTGTTCTACTAGGCCTTTATTAATCACCACAATTCGGTTGGAAAGTTCCAAGGCTTCATCTTGATCGTGCGTGACCATGACGGTGGTTAGGCGAATGCGATCATGCAGGGCCTTTATCCATGTGCGCAGTTCTTTGCGCAAGCGAGTATCGAGTGCGCCAAAGGGTTCGTCGAGCAAAAGTAATTTAGGCTCGGGCGCTAAAGCCCTGGCTAAGGCCACCCGCTGGCGTTGGCCCCCGGAGAGCTGCGAGGGGAGGCGATTTTCAAAGCCCTCCAATTCAAATAAATCAATGAGCTCATCAATTCGGGCTTGCCGATCTTTTTTGTGGGTGCCTTTTACTTTCAAGCCGAAACCGATATTTTCACCCACGGTCATGTGGCTAAAGAGGGCATAGTGTTGGAAAACAAAACCCACTTTGCGATCTTGCACCGAAACGCCGGTTACATCTTCGCCATTGATTTGAATGTGCCCAGACTCAGGTTTTTCTAGGCCTGCAATACAGCGTAAAATCGTTGATTTGCCTGAGCCCGAAGGGCCAAGCAGGGTGACAAATTCTCCGTCTTCTACTTGAAAGGTTACATTGCGTACGGCGATAAATTTGTTAAACTTCTTTTCTAATTTAGAGACAAAAATGCTCATGCCAGAACTTCCCTTTTAATATTGGACTTCCACTCTACTAAGCTTTTGGCAACAATGGTGAACAAAGCTAATAAAGCCAGCAAACTTGCTACAGCAAAGGCCCCTACAAAGTCATATTCGTTGTAAAGAATTTCTACATGCAAGGGCATGGTGTTGGTGTGCCCCCGAATATGACCTGACACCACGGAAACTGCCCCAAATTCACCCATCGCACGGGCATTTAACAAAATGACTCCGTAAAGCAAGGCCCATTTAACGTTAGGCAAGGTGACATGAAAAAATGTCTGCCAAGCGGAAGCGCCTAAGGTTAGGGCCGCTTCTTCTTGATCGTTACCGAGTGATTCCATCAAAGGGATTAATTCCCGTGCGACAAAGGGGAAGGTGACAAATAACGTTGCAATGATAATAGCGAAAGGGGTGAAGATAATTTTAATATTGTGGGCCATGAGCCAGGGGCCTAAGTAACCTTGAGCACCAAAGAGCAACACAAAGATCATACCCGAAATAACCGGTGAAACGCTGAAAGGTAAATCAATCAGTGTGATAAGAAATTTTTTCCCCACAAAATCAAATTTGGCAATGGCCCAAGAAGCCGCGAAGCCAAAAATTAAATTGAGTGGGATGCTGATGCTAGCGGTTAGTAAAGTTAATTTGATGGAGGCCATCGCGTCGGGTTCGGCAATAGAATGAAAATATAATTGCCAACCTTTGGATAAGGCGTTTGAAAAAACGGCAAAAAGCGGCACTAAAATAAATAGTGAAAAGAAACTCAAAGCAAGAATGAACCAAAAGCCGTGCAGCCATTTTTGTTTGGGTTGTATCAAATTATGATTTTGCCTCATTTTGCGAGTTTCCAATTCATGAGGTTAATCGTCATAAGGATAAGAAAAGAAAATAATAACATGACCACCGCGATGGAAGTAGCGCCGGTGTAATCGAATTGTTCTAATTTGGTCATGATAAGTAACGGAGTCATTTCGGTTTTAAAAGGCATATTCCCCGAAATAAAAACCACCGATCCATATTCACCCAAGGCCCTGGCAAAGGCTAAGGAAAAACCGGTGAATAAGGCAGGCCTGAGTTGGGGGAGAATAATATAAAAAAAAGTGGCGAGGCGTTTTGCGCCTAGGCAAGCGGAGGCCTCTTCCATGTCGGGGTCGAGGGTTTCGAGGACGGGTTGCACCGTACGCACAACAAAGGGCAGACTAATAAAGGTTAAGGCTAGGATGATGCCTAGGGGTGTGTAGGCCGCGTTAATCCCGAGGGCCGCCAGATATTTTCCGATCAACCCATTCGGGGCGTATAAGGTTGTTAAGGTAATGCCAGCCACGGCTGTAGGCAAGGCAAAGGGGAGATCAACGAGACTATCCATAATGCGTTTTCCTGGAAAAGAATAGCGAGTTAAAACCCAGGCTAATAATAAACCAAAAACTGTATTAACGGCTGCTGCGATGAGTGCGGTTAGCAAACTTAAGCGATAGGCGGCTAATACCCTTGGTGCGGTAATTATTTCCCAAAAGTCTGCCCAATGGAGGGAAGCTGATTTGAGGAATAAGGTAGAGAGTGGAATAAGCACGAGCAACGACAAATAAAACAAACTATACCCGAGCGTTAACTTAAAACCGGGCAGAATGCTGGGCTTTTTCCACGAAAATTGCATAGCAACCTCATAATCTTTTTACCCTCGAGAAGAAAGGAAATTTCTTATTTCATTTGCATATTGCCGCATCTAAAAAGTTTTACTGAAGTCGGCAGAAGCTTCCAGGGGTCCTGAGTCGCCCCAGGGGTTACGGCCCCTGGGCGCACTCAAAGTCTCGGCTTTCACGGCTATATAGCCATAGTGGTGAAAGCCGGAGTTTACCCTGAGCGAAGCGACAGGGACAAACCCCTTCCAGCTTCAGCCAACTTCAGTAAAACTTTTCACATTTCTCAAATATTTGAGAAGAAGTCTTTTCGAGGTAGGGAGAGGCCAAGGGAGAGCCTTTCAGCGCAGGAGGGCGGCCGTAAGAGGGCTTAAAAATTTTATTGTTTTTTTGAATTAGAGGATGACGAAGGAATACTCTAATTCAATCAAAAACAAAAAATTTTTAAGCCCGACTAGGCCAACCGGGCGCGGGCTCTCCCTTGACCTCTCCCTACCTCGAAAAGACGTGGCCCTAATTGTAAATAATAGGAGCGATTTTTTATTTGCCGGGTTGGTAAATCTGGTCGAAGATTCCTCCGTCGGCAAAGTGTTTGTTCTGGGTTTGTTGCCAGCCTCCAAAGTCATGGCCAATTGTCAAAAGTGTAGTTTTGGGAAATTGAGCAGCGTACTTTGCTGCTACGGTGGCTGATTGGGGCCGGTAATAGTTCTTGGCAATGACTTCCTGGGCTGCATCGGTATAAAGGAAATCAAGATAGGCTTTTGCGACTTCACGTGTGTTGTGACGGTCGACATTTTTATCGACTAAGGTGACCGGGGGTTCGGCCAAGATGCTGATAGAAGGGGTGACAATATCAAATTGCCCTGGGCTTAATTTTTTACTCACCAGCAAGGCTTCGTTTTCCCAGGCGATCAGTACGTCGCCAAGATTGCGTTCAATAAAAGTCGTGGTGGAGCCACGAGCCCCGGAATCTAAAACGGGGACGTTTTTAAAAAGTTGGCCGATGAATTCTTTGGCCTTAGCCTCGTCGTTGCTATTGTTTTTTAAGGCATAACCCCAGGCGGCCAAATAATTCCACCTGGCACCACCCGAGGTTTTGGGATTGGGGGTAATCACCGCAATCCCTGGTTTTACCAGATCGCTCCAGTCTTGAATCCCCTTGGGATTGCCTTTTCTAACTAAGAAAACAATCGTTGAAGTATAAGGTGAACTATTATTGGGTAAACGATTTTGCCAGTCGGCTGGCAAAATTTTTGCTTTTTGTGCGATGCTGTCAATGTCGTAGGCCAAAGCCAGCGTTACAATGTCTGCCTCAAGCCCATCAATGACCGAACGAGCTTGCTTGCCAGAGCCACCATGGGATTGATCGATCTTGATCGTTTGCTGCGTTTTTTCCAACCATTGTTTTGCAAAAGCCGTATTGATTTCTTGATACAACTCGCGCGTAGGGTCGTAAGAAACATTCAGCAGTCGAATGATTCCTTTGTTGTTAGCTTGAGTACATGAAATGACGAGGAGACTTGCTATCAGTACCCCATAGTGGAATAGTTTGTTTAACATAAGATTACCCTAAAACCACATGTCATGTTGAATTACAATTTTTTATCATTCTAAAGTATGCACATAGAGGTTCCAAATTATTTTAAGGATATTCATCGACCCATCGTTTTTTTCGATGGGGTTTGTAATTTGTGTAATTTTTGGGTGCAGTTTATTATTAAAAGAGACCCTCATAAAAAATTTTATTTTGCTTCGTTACAGTCTAAGGCCGGCCAGGCCATCCTTGAAGCGCTGGGGCTTCCAGATAGTGAATTAAATACGATGATTTTTTTAGAGAAAGACCAGTGTTATTTAAAATCTTCAGCCGGGCTTCATATTGCTAGAACGATGGGTGGATGGTTGAGGCTTGGCTATATTTTCATCTTTATTCCGGAAGGCATTCGAAATATCTTTTATCGATTGATTTCTAAATACAGGTACCGTTATTTTGGTAAAAAAGAAACCTGCATGACCCCAACCTCTGATCTGCAGGATCGATTTTTGGATTAGAAGTATTGAATCTTGACTATTGACTTTCAAAAGAGTATTTTAAAGGTGTTTTTAAGAACTTTTAAAGGATTTTTAATGAAACCAAATTTAGCTGAAGATATTATTTCTGTTTCGGAGTTTAGAAAGAAAACTGCTGATTATCTTCAGGAAATTCATAAGAAAAAACGTACGGTTGTGTTGACTCAGAATGGTCATTCTGCCGCAGTAGTGTTAAGCCCTCAAGTTTATGAGAAAATTCAATATGAAAGGGACTTGTTTGCAGCCATTGCTAAGGGGGAAGAGGAAATTGAGAGTGGTAAAGGCATTTCTCACGAAGAAATATTCAAAAATCTTTTTGCTCGTTTGGAAAGATTGTGAAAATTACTTGGTCGCCAAAAGCCTTCAAAGATCTCCTTCATATTACAGAAATCGTTGCTCTTGATAAGAAGAAAGCTGCTTTAAAGTGGGCAGAATCGGTAAGAAAAAAAGTTACTCGTCTTAAGAAATTTCCTAGATCAGGGCGTGTCGTTCCTGAGCTAAAACGGGAAGAAATTCGGGAAATCATTATAGGTAATTATCGGGTGATCTATAAACTAGGTAAAGAAGTTGCCATTCTCACCGTATTTCATGGTGCTCATCAAATGGCTCCACTGACTAAAATCCACCCATTTATCGAAGAATAATCAGTCGATCTAATAAATGTTTAGGTAAATTTTTTTGACAGGCGAGTTCGATTTCTTTTTTGGAATAGCGTTGACTGGTGTGGATCATAATGATGTGTTGGCTTTGAATTTGATCGGCAAAATTTTTCCAGTCGAGGATGTGGGTGTGGCCGTAGTGGCGAACTTTGTCATATTCGGAGAGATCTCCAAAAAAAGAACATTCCATCATCAAATATTGGGCAGTGCTGGCGGGGGTGGCAAAAAATTCACCCTTGGTGTCGCCAGAATAGGCTAATAAGGGGATGGATTCGATGGTTTCAATTGGGGTGCCTTGCATTTTTAGGGCCTTAATTTCAGCTTCACTTAAATTTTTATATTCTGGTTTTAATTTCTTTTTGTGTTGCAAGATTAAATAGCCGCAGCTAGGCACGCAATGATAAGAAGGAATAGAAGTTAGTAGAATGTCCCTTCTAAGCCGCAAGCTGTTTGCGGCATCTAAGACTTTAAATTCAATTTTGCTTTCGCAGACCTGTTTGAGCCCTTCTAAATAATTTTGAGTAGCTGCTACTTTCGTGGATGGAACGATGATATTAAGCGCAGGCAATGAGGCCAAGCGGCGCAAACCCAAGTAGTAGGCTAAACCACCGGCGTGGTCTAAGTGCCAATGGGAAAGGGCTAGGTGATTCATGGGATAGGCAAAAGTGGGGGCCCTGCCGGTGTCAAAGGTTAAGTCAAGCTGGGGGATGGTAATGACCGTTTCGATACCGGCGACGCTTCGGCCCAATAGGTAGAAGGCATCGAATTTAAGCTCGAGGTAAGACTCAATTTCATTTTGTAAAAGCGGGGTTGCAAATTCCATTGACGCAACCTTATCATCGTGGCAGCCGAAAAGAAAGATGTGAGGTGGGCTTTTAAGTCGGTGTATTTTATAAAAAAATGCTGGGCGTTGGTTTTGTGTTTAGCCTGCTTAGGTTGTGGTGCGGCTGAGCCGAGTAGTGATGAGCCTAATAATGATGCCCTTCCGGTCACTAAAATTTCTGCTAACACAAAATTAAGTGCGGTGTGGGCCAACACGGGTGAAGATAAAGTCACGCAAGAAGAATTGCGGGCGAATGGAAATCCCCAAAATGTTTTGAATAGCGTATGGGATGGGCAAAAGATCCAAATCTTTGGTGCCAAAAATGAAGTGGTTGCCTTTAATTTGATTCTTGAATCGGCAAAGCTTGATGTTCCCGATATCAAAGTTTCTCTAGCCGAATTGACCGGCCCGGAGGGGTTCAAGATTACTTCACAGCCGGTCAGCGGTGATGGAGTTTATAATTGGGTGGGGAGAAACATAGAGCTATTCTATGTTAGATATTTACCGATCAAAGGTTTAAGTAAATTTTCTTATGAGTGGTATGATGAACGGCATCTTCCTGAGCGAATGCAAAGGCCCTATACCGGTGAAGGGGCGGGGCAGGGCTTGTGGCAAGACAGGCCCGACCACGACAAGTTTTATCCCGATATTGCAGTGCCCTTGGAATGGAATAATTTATTTTCAATAGGCAAAGGGAAAAACCAAAGTATTTGGGTAGATCTTTATATCCCTAAAGAAACTCCGGCAGGAATTTATTGGGGCAATATTTTAATTTATGAAGGTGGCCTACTCACTTACGAAATCCCGGTGCAACTCAAGGTTTATAATTTTACTTTGCCCGATGTTCCCAATTCTAAAACCATGCTTCACCTAGGTTATGGGGATGTGAATCAGCGGTACGTCGGAGAACCCTTTCCGAGTGACTCATCAAAAGTTTTTGATTTAAAATTGGTAAGGGATCGGCATTTTTTACTGGCCCATCGTCACAAAATTTCTTTGATTGATGCTAATTTTGGAGAAGAGCCGTGGAATATCGATGCCCCCCGGCCTGACTGGCTGCCTCGTTTAAATGGAAATTTATTTACCAAGGCCCATGGATACGATGGCCCAGGTCTTGGGGTAGGCAATAATGTTTTTTCGATTGGAACTTATAGTACTTGGTCTTGGCAGAATGAGGGGCAAGCTGGGATGTGGTTGCATACCAATAATTGGGTGAATTGGTTTAAGGCAAATGCCCCCGAAACCGAATATTTTTTATACCTCATTGATGAGAGTTCAAATTTTGCCCAGATTGAGCAGTGGGCGGGTTGGATAAAATCGAACCCCGGCCCGGGCAAGCTTATGCCCAGCTTTGCAACAATTTGGGCACCTGATGCCAAACAAAATACCCCCAGTTTAGATATTCCAGCCTCAACGATTACCGTGGGCATACCAGCCGAATGGGAACCAACGCTTACTTATTATAAAAACCATCCCACCAAAAAAATCTTTTTATACAATGGTAAGCGGCCAGCTTCGGGCTCGCTTTGCATTGAAGATGATGGTATTGCCTTGCGTGAATTGGCCTGGGGGCAATATAAAAAGCAGATTAATCGTTGGTTTATTTGGGAATCGACCTATTATAATAATTTTCAAGCCGGTGCTGGGCAGACCAATGTTTTTAAACAGGCTAAAACTTTTGGGACCACGAGTTCTGTGGATCCCATAGCCGGAGAGACGGGCTGGAATTATACCAATGGTGATGGCGTGTTCTTTTATCCTGGCACCGATAAAGTTTTTCCTGAAGAATCTTATGAAGTGTTGGGCCCGATTGCGAGTTTGCGGCTCAAACATTGGCGTCGAGGTATTCAAGATGTGGATTACCTAACCATGGCAGCGGCGATTGACCCTGCAAAGGTAGCGGCTCTTGTTGAAGCCATGATTCCGCAAGTTTTGTGGGAATATGGGGTGAACGATTCAACCGACCCCACGTGGGTGTTAACGGATCTTAGTTGGAACAACGACCCGCAAGTTTGGGAAGCGGCGCGCCGAGAACTTGCTGAGATGATACAATCGAACTAGTAATCTTAGAGAGCATTAATTTCAGAACATTGATCTTCTTTTCCAAAACTATCGGTATCGACATGTTCAAGGTTGTCAACCGCCTCAATAATGTCAGCGTCATTACTGAAAGTTGTGTAGGCGTGAATGTCGCAAAGAAAACCATCTATAAATTTTTGTTGATCGACAGAAGAAGCAGCACACCCTGCCTTTAAAGCAGCAATTGTTTCAGCCGAGAGTGGGTCTTTGTCCATTGATTGAATTTTGACAAGAATTTCAGCCTTCGTAACCAGGGTAAAGTTACAACTGTCCCCAGTGTTGGGCATAGGCGAAGTTGCAGGGATCGGGGCTTGACTTGGAGGAGGAATGCTCGGAAGGGCTGGAGACGTAGATTTGGCCTTACATTTTTTTAGTTCATCCTGGTAATACTTTGCCCTTAAGTAGGCGCTAACACAAGGCTTATTCTTCCCACAAAACTTTTTTGCTTGAGCTTCGGTGTCGTCAGCATAGCTTGAGTTTGTAGTGAGGACAGAGCCTGCGATGGCTAGCAATAAAACAATCAATTTTTTCATGAGACCCCCTGGGTTGTTCAGACCATTAGACCATTTCCTGCCATGTGAAGGCAAGTTTTTTAAATATGTTAATTTATATATAGCCGAGCGGAGACGAATTTACTTCGCGCAGCTCGGCGATGCGGCAGGTGGCTAGGTAATGGAGTGGTTGACATAGATCAGTAGAACAATGGGGAGTTCGAGGGGAGATGGGGTCACCCCTCGAATATTAATGGAGCGGAGGAGGATCGAACTCCCGACCTTCTGATTGCGAACCAGACGCTCTCCCAGCTGAGCTACCGCCCCAAAAATTTTCGCAAGAAAATTTTTCCTCTATTTTCGATTTTCTATTTTCCAATGCGAAAATTTTAGAAAATGGCATTAGAAAATGGAAAATAGAGGTATTGACTTTTCATGCATCGGCATTATTAGTAAGGGCAAAGGTTTAAGTAAAATCGAGGTGCAAATGCAAGGAATAAAAATGAAGATTGCTTCGCTTGCGCTCGCAATGACATTATTTTTTTGTGGAGCAAACTTACAAGCCAAGCAACCCGATGAATGTACTTGTTGGGCCTTTGGCTATAAGGCCAAAGTAGTGGGGCATACGGCGGATACAGCCAAGCAAACGACGTTTTTTAAACAATGTGCAGGCCTTGAAAAAAACGAAAACAAAATTGGAACGGAATCGGATTATTGGGCAGGATGGGCTGCAGCCGAGGCCAAAAAAGAAATTGTTTGCCCCTATACTGAATCAATCCCAACAAATTAGCAGGTAATCTTATCATGTCTGAAAAATCTTCTTTTGAATTTCAAGCCGATGTTAAAGAACTTTTAAACTTAGTCACGCACTCTTTATATTCTAATCGCGAGATCTTTTTACGCGAATTGATTTCGAATGCCAGTGATGCCATCGATAAAATCCGTTTTGAGGCCCTCACTAAGCCTGAATTGTTAGAAGAAAAAAGCCAAGAATATAAAATTTCGATTATTCCTAATGCAGAGGCCAAAACTTTAACCATTACAGACAATGGTTGTGGAATGGATGAACAAGAATTGCGGGAGCATTTGGGAACCATTGCTCGCTCAGGCACCAAAACTTTTCTGCAACAACTCAAAGGTACACAAGAATTGTCGTCGATGGATTTTATTGGGCAGTTTGGGGTTGGGTTTTATTCGGCTTTTATTGTGTCGGATCGGGTGGTGGTAAAAACTCGCAAGGCCCAGACCAGAGGCTGTCAGTGGGCATCGCAGGGCCAAGGCAATTTTGAGATCGAACCTACCGGCAAATTTGCTCGCGGAACCGAAGTAATCTTGTATCTTAAAGAAGACGCCCTCAATTTTTTAGAAGAATTTACTTTAAGGGGGGTGGTCAAAAAATATTCTGATTTTATTGAGCATCCCATTGCATTGGTGACTAAAAAAGATGGCAAAGAAACCGAAGAGGTTTTGAATTCCCGCAAGGCCATTTGGTTAAAATCACCCTCCGAAATTGAAGCGAAAGAATATCATGAATTTTACAAACATTTGAGTCACGATTTTCAAGATCCCCTGCGGGTGATTCATTATCGGGGCGAAGGCACCCTAGAATTTAAAGCCCTTATTTATATTTCTGCCCATGCGCCGCTGGATCTTTATTCCCCAGAATTTAATAGTGGGCTGCAACTCTATATTAATCGCGTATTTATTATGGAGGATTGCAAAAAACTCATTCCTCCTTACTTACGATTTTTAAAGGGGGTGGTGGATTGTGGTGACTTAACCTTAAATGTATCCCGTGAGATGATCCAAGAAGATCCACGCCTAGAAAAGATCAAAAAGAATTTGGTTCGTAAAGTGTTAGGCAATCTGGCTGAGTGGATGGAGCAAAATCGCAAGGAATACGAACAATTTTACGCGCAGTTTGGCAAAGTTTTAAAGGAAGGGCTTCACTTTGATAGTGAACAACGAGACAAAATTGCTGATTTGTTATTATTTGAAACTACTCAAACCGAAACCGGCCAATACAAGTCTTTAAAACAATATTTAGAAGGGATGAAACCAACCCAAAAAGAAATTTATTATCTCATTGCTGAAAACAGAACGAAGGCCTTAGCAACTCCCCAATTAGAGGCCTTCAAAGCCAAAGAGGTAGAGGTTTTATTGATGATGGACCCTGTAGATCAATGGGTCATGGGTTCTTTAACCAACTATCAGGAAAAACCCATTAAGTCGATTAGCCATGAGGCCATTGATTTGCATACCGAAGAAGAAAAAAAGTCGGTTGAAGAAAATTTAAAAGAACAAGGTAAGAAATATAAAGATCTACTCAAGGCGATCGGTGAAAAATTAGAGGCTCAAGTTAAAGAAGTAAGATTTTCTCCTCGCTTAACAGATAGTGTTTGTTGTTTGGTGGCCGAGACGGGCACGCTAACTCCACAAATGGAACAAATGTTAAAATCTTTGGGCCAAGCCGTGCCAGTGCAAAAAAAGATTTTGGAGATTAACCCTAACCATCCTCTTTTAGAAGTTTTACAAAGGCTTTATGAGAGCGATCATACCAGTGCGCAATTTGCCGATTATGTTCAATTACTCTTAGATCAGGCCTTGTTAACGGAGGGGGCCGAACTTACCAATCCTAAGGGTTTGAGCAAAAGAATTAGTGATCTTATGGTGCGTGCTGCAACAACTCCAGGAAATCTTTGAGTAATCATTGCCGTTGCTTAACTCTAATGCTCACATTTTTTGATTGCGAGAGTGTGGGCCATGAGTTATAGCTCCCCGCTCAAGTGCTGTTCCGTGAAAACTATTGAGGCTAATGAATGACCATTGAAGCAAAACAAATCAAGCCATCCAAGGGTAAATTGGGTGTCTTGTTGGTTGGTTTGGGTGCTGTATCCACAACTTTTATCGCAGGGGTTGAATCCGCTAAAAAGAAACTACGTAAACCCATTGGGTCATTAACCCAAATGGGCATGTTAGATTTAGGCCAAGGTAAGAATAAAAAATATATTCCCTACAAAGAATTTTTGCCCTTAGCCGGTGTTGACGACTTAGTCTACGGTGCTTGGGATATCTTTCCCGATAATGGCTATGAAGCTGCCATTAAAGCTGGGGTCATTCCACGCGATTTATTAGATAAAATTAAAGACGATCTTAGCAATACCGACCCGATGCCGGCGGTTTTTGATTCGAATTATTGTCGTAAGCTGCATGGTTCCCATGTCAAATCGGGCGCTAATAAAATGGCTTTGGCCGAAAGCCTGATGAAAGACATGGATCAATTCAAAAGTCGGTTTAAATGCGATCGGCTAACCATGGTTTGGTGTGCCTCGACGGAGGCCTATTGCGAAATCACGGAGGCTCACCGTAGCTTGAGTAAGTTTGAAGAGGGGTTAAAAAACAGTGACCCTTCAATTCCTCCGAGTATGATCTATGCCTATGCGGCCATGAAAATGGGCATGGGCTATTCGAATGGGGCGCCTAATCTTACCACCGATTGCCCTGCCTTACTTGAGTTAGCAGAATTGCAGAAAGTGCCTGTTTCGGGGAAAGATTTAAAAACCGGCCAAACTTTACTTAAAACGATTTTGGCACCTGGCATAGCCGCTCGCTACTTGGGGTTGACCGGCTGGTTTTCTAATAATATTTTGGGCAACCGCGATGGTGAAGTTTTAGACGATCCTGAAAATTTTAAGACCAAAGAAATTTCAAAATTATCGGTATTAGACAGTATTTTACGCCCTGATCTTTACCCCGATCTTTATGGCAATCTTTATCACAAGGTGCGCATTAATTATTACCCTCCCCGTGGTGATAACAAAGAAGGTTGGGATAATTTAGATATCTTGGGTTGGTTAGGCATGCCCATGCAACTAAAAGTCGATTTCTTGTGTCGTGATTCTATTTTGGCTGCACCGTTAGTTTTAGATTTGGCGCTGTTGATGGACTTAAGCCACAGGGCAGGTCTTGTGGGGATTCAAGAATGGTTATCTTTCTTTTATAAATCACCCTTGATCATCAATGGGCACTACCCTGAGCACAATCTTTTTACCCAAGAGTTTCAGCTTAAGCAAAAGATGTGCGAAATTATGGGTGTGGAGCGGCTTTAGTTGTTGTTAGCGATCTCCAGGCACCACCTTCGGTAAAGCATTGCCAACCCCAACGAACCCATCTCAATAAGGCAAAACTTAGCCACAAGGCCCACAACAACATAGCAATACGGTAAACATATAAAGGCACAGAAATAATCCAACTCGTGGGTAGAACCCCGGTGGTGCGATCTTGAAACCAATTAAGATAAGAGCTGTTGGACCCGTTGCCAACAATTTGCATGTCGGGATGACCTAGCAAACCTTGTTCGATGGAATAAAGTAAGAGAAGCAAACTGATAAAGGTCCATCCGATAATCACTAATTGGCGCAGATCAAACACATAAGGGTTGATGTCGGTCTTCTTTTTTCGCAAGCCCAAAAATAACAGCCAGCCCACAATAATGATAGAAGCCCAGATGGGAATCTGGGTAAGGCCTAAGCCTAAGAGTAACCATTCATAGCTTTTGATGGGAGTGATCGATAAACGACTCAACGCAAACGCAAAGATGGCCAGAATAATAAGGTAACTCCAGAATAAAACCGCAGGGCCCATCATTGGCCCACCGGCCCAGAGGACCCAACGCCCGACTCCCACCTCAACATTGATCGAAGCGTTGACATTAGGGTTTCCTAAATCGATCTTGGGGTTGCGAAAGAAAAAGTTCATGCCTTGATTTTGGCTCCAGGCGATTTCAAAGTTTTGAGCACCTGGTTTGAGGGGGAGGGTGATTTTGTTTTGGTCCATGCCAATGGGTTGAGTATTGCCATCAATCGAAACAGATTTTAAAACCGAACCGTTGGGTAAGGTGATGCTGTGCTGGCCACCCAAGCTGCTGCGCACGCTAAAACTAAGGGTGTTTTCGCTAGAACGAAGGCCAGGCCGAACAATAAGTTTGCTTTGATCGATCGTTAAAGTTTGCCCAGCGAGCGCTTCAGGTCGAGAAAAGTGCAAACGGACTTTTTCTTGCGACCACGGGCGCCATTCAGGGATCCTTAAGCCTACAGGGTCTTGGGTGTGAATGGGGGGAATGCCTTCAAAAGCTAAATGCCAAATGGGGCTGGCTTCGGCCCTCCAAATTTCAACGTAATTCGAGCTTTGATTGGCAATGAGTTCTAAATCAGGGGTTTCTTGCAAGACCGATTCCCACTCGAATTGGGAATTTTGCGCCCCTAAGGTGATGAGTGCTTTGCCTTTATCAACTTTAATATCTGACGTTGTGATAGACTCACCGGGCAAAAGGGGCACTTCTAAAAAGATGGGTGAACCAATGGGGCTTACCCGACGAATTTTGGTTTCGAGTTTCCACACGAGGCCAATATAAAGGTGACGTTCTACTTCAACAAAGGGTGGGTAATTGCCGGGTTGTAGTGATTGTGTCGCCGTGCTCGGGCTGAGCCTACTCAATTGAATATTTTCTCCCACCTGGCCATTTTCTTTAAGGCCGTCAATCTTCCAACCTGATAAATTGCTGTGAACTTGGAAAGGTTGGGTTGGGAGGGTGAGGTTGACCTGGCTCCTATTGGGAAGGGCTCCTTTCAGGGTGATCTCATTGACACCCGGGGAAACTTGCAGCCAAAGCAGGCCATTATTATCATCATCTCGACGTAGTGCGGGGTTAGTCGGTGCGTTGGTGGTAACTTCTTGGGGGCTCCAATCACTAAGATTGCCGGGTAGCGCAATCGCCGTGGGTGCTGCCACCGATACTTTTAAAGTAAGGACGAGCTGATCGCCTTGGGCACTGATCTGCATGTGTGACACAGTTGCACAGTTGGGAAAACAGCTTGGAGTCTCAGTTAGACGGTCAGCCAGTTGGGTGAGCAATTCATTATTGGGGAGATCGGCTAAGGCCTTAGGGGTTTGTAGGGTGGTCGTTAAGATAAAAACAAGCGGTATGAGAAAGAAAGGAATTTTAGCTTTCACCCAGGTTCCTCCATATTGATCGGGCAATTCCAACAAGCGAAGGATGAGCACGATGAGTAAGAATAATTGAAAAAAGACCAAGATAAGATGCGTGGTTGGGCCCATCAGCCAAAGTTTAATTTGGGCATCTTTTTGCACCGGGCCATTCCACTTGAGGAGCAAAACCTTCCATTCCCAATTGGGTAAGCCAGGCCCCGTTTGAACTTTAGCGCCGGGTTTGTATTTGACTTGATTGAGCAAGAGAGTCTTGCGCTTAAAAGAACGGGCATAGCCGGTATTATCTTGAGCTTGGAATTGGTCTTCTTCCTTCTCGCCCGTGGTAGTCATGGGTAGCGCTTTTTGTTCTACATTAAGATTGGGAGGCGAATCTTTTTTGCCAAAGTCTTGTGGTTGAAAGGCTTCATTGGGTTTATAGGCCCCACCCATGGGGATGTTGTCATTCAAGATCTCGGTGTCAGGTGCTTGTGCCCTATAATTATAAAATTGTGAATAACCCGGCGGCAGGGTGTTTCCTAAAACAGGGTAAATCCCTTGGCGGACCTGTTTGACCATAAAAGGAGTGGTTACTAAAATGAGGGCAAGCAGGGTTGCAAATTTGTAGGCCTTGAAAAATTTCTTTAACCAACCTTGGGCAATAATTCTCAGAAAAACTTGCCCAACGAGAATCAACAACCATAGGTATTGGGGGGCACCCGCTTCTTTGAAAGTTAAAATCATGCCTAATAAGGCGAGTATGCCCCAACGGATCCCCCATAGTTTTAAGAAGATGAGAGCAACCATTAACACAATAAATAAATCTAGCAGTGTCCAGCTACCGACCCAAGTGCCAGTGGCTTCATCAATCCCGGCTGTGGCTATGAGGCGCCAGCCTGGTGGTAGATGTAATTCGCCAGAAAGTTGTTGGAAGTTGTGATCCCAGCCCGTGGCGAGTAACTTGCGTTGTGCACTATCTAGGCGGCTATCTGAAGAAACCCGAATGCTACCTTCGCGTACCTCAAACCCTGATTTTTGCCCATTGGTTTGGGTAATCAATTGAGGTTCCCCATTGACGGTAATGCGCCCTAATTTAAGTGGGGCATTAACATCAAGGCGCCAACTTTGGCTTAAGGTGCCTGAAAGGGTGTCTTGAAAACTATAACCTTTGCCATCAAAATCAAGCCAGATCCGCCGGTGTAGTTGAAGCTGATCGGGGTTTGGATTACCACCTCGGCGGTGTTCTACAATCTTAAAATTTGCTCCTGGAACCAATTGATAGGCTGGCAAATTTTTCCACGCATCGGGTAAGGTGGTTTGTTCAGGATCGACCGAAGGTGCACCTTCCACTTTGGCGAGGCGCAATTGGTTTTGAGCCTCAAAGACCCAAATCTCATCGATGGCTAGTTCAGGGTTGGTAGGTTTGGGTAAGGTCAAATCGTTGATGGGCCCGTCGTGGCGGGCTTGTACTTCAACTGTCCAATTGCCTGGTCGCAATTGAATGCGCAACCGGCCATCGGTTTCAATTTGATTGGCTAAGTCACTCGAGCTCGATAAGGCGATAAAACCGGGGAGTAGAATATTTTCAAGAATGAGTTCGCGGTTTTTTCCTGACACTCGAATATCTAAGTGAGTGGTCATGACCATGGGAATAGAATCAGTGAGTTTGCGATTAATGCGAATATCAAGCGTGTCTTCTTGCGAGGCAACCCCAGTTTCATTTTCTCCTAACCATAATTTCCCATCTGCATTGATATAAGGAAAAGATTCAGGTTTACCATTGATCGAAACTCTCACAATGCCAGCCTCATCAGGTAGGGTGAGCGAATCGGGTAGCGAATCCCAAAAAAATCTACCCGTAATTTCGTAGCTACCCTTTTTAAGGAAAATTTGAGGTAAATTGCCATAAGAGAGCGCGCCCAAGGCTTGGCCATTCACCCGCACTTCTTGCGGCCAATAGTGATCGTCGCCGGGTAGAGTGACCCAACCATCTTGAAAAAGAGTGGCGTGTTGTTTAAAACTTCCATCGTTGTTTGATAAATCTAATTGAATGCGGGAGGCGCCCCACTCGCAAACCCTTGTACTTTGTGAGTTGAAGGGGCACAGGGCCTCGGGTCGGTCATGAAGGGCCCATTCTACCCATGGCTTTAGTTCGGTAGGGACAGCTTCAGGATTTAAGGGAGTGCTTTGTACAATCCCTGTCAGTAAGGTTGTGATTAAAAAGAGCGATAAGAAAGCAAGTTTCTTAAGGTAAACGGGCATAAAAAACTCCCCCGTGGTTGGTGGACTAGTAAGGGTTGACGCTATCCTTTGGATTTTAGATCTGCCTGTTTTGACTTGCAATCATTATTTAAATACTTCGTTTGCCTAAACCATAGGGCAAGCAAGGTGACCCCAGTGAAGAAAATCAAGTTAAGAATACTGAAGATTTTAAAAATAAAATCGCTGCTGGTCCATGCGGCGGGTCCCATCAAAAGAATACAAATGAAAACTCCTAACAGCCAAACGAGGCTTAAATCTTGGGAAGATTTTCGCTTGATCATGCGAGCCATGAGGGGGATATTAAAAAAAGGTAAGACAATTGAGGCTAGCAATCCGATTTTGTAAATCCAAAATTCCATAAGGGAGTGCTTATGACAAAAAAAAATTATAAAAGCAACAACACCGATCCACCTTTTTCGGGGAAATATTACGATTGTCACGAAACTGGGATGTACCATTGCGTTTGTTGTGAGGCGCCACTGTTTAGCTCAGAACATAAATTTGATTCAAGCACCGGGTGGCCTAGTTTTTTTCAGGCCATTGCAAAAAGTAATGTGGTGACTCGTGAAGATATGAGTCATGGGATGCGGCGTGTTGAGGTGCGCTGTGGGGCTTGTGATGCGCATCTTGGGCATGTGTTTCCGGATGGGCCCAAGCCTGCCGGCGTTCGCTATTGTATCAATTCGACAGCTTTGCAATTAAAGAAGCAATAGCCGTGAGGGCGAGCAAGCTTTTGCAGCCCGGCGCTCCAGCGGCGGGGCCCCCTCTGTCATTGCGAGGCCAGCCAGCCGAAGCAATCTCTTCTGTTTAACCGGTGAGATTGCCACGCCCGTTGGGCTCGCAATGACAGAAAGTACATAACGGCTAGCTCGCATTGGGGGCCCCGGCGCGGACCCTGTCCTGAGGCGCATGCGTTGGAGCGATGGGCTGCAAAAGCTTGCTCGCCCTCACGGCTATTGCTTCTTTAAATAGGCGATGAATTGATATTTTAAGTTGTTAGATTTTGAGGTGAGGATAGGGGTTTGGTCGATGATTTGATAATCTTGGTTCCAATCAATTGTGGGGAAAAAAGTGTCGCCGGGGAATGCTTGGTGGATTAGGGTGCGGTAGATTTTTTGCACGTAGGGGAGGCTTTGTTGGTAAATTTCGGCGCCACCGATCACAAAAAATTCTTCGGTTGAATGATATTTTTGCAGGAGTTCATCAAAACTGCCGACGATCTCAATCCCGTCAGCGCTAAATTTGGGGTTGCGAGTTAAAATTAGATTGGTTCGTTCTGGTAGCGGCTTACCTATGGATAAAAAAGTTTTTCTCCCCATGACGATGCTATGACCTAAAGTGATTTCTTTAAAGTGTTTGAGGTCTTCAGGAAGGTGCCAGGGCAATTTGTTTTGGTAACCTATGACATTGTTGAGACTGGTGGCGACTAAAATGGATAGCTTCATATAGCGATGGGAGCTGCAATGGCGGGGTGGGGGTCGTAATTTTCTAGAGTAAAGTCTTCGTATTTGAAATCAAAAATAGATTTTACGTTAGAATTAAGTTTCATGGTTGGCAAGGAGCGAGGGGAGCGGGTGAGTTGTAATTTAGCTTGTTCAAGGTGATTGAGATAAAGATGTACATCGCCGAAGGTATGCACAAACGAGCCTGGTTTAAGCCCGCAGACTTGGGCGACCATTAAAGTTAATAAGGCATAACTTGCAATATTAAAGGGAACCCCTAAAAACACATCGGCACTGCGTTGGTAGAGTTGACAAGATAGCGTTTCATCTTGATGAACATAAAATTGGAAAAGGGCATGGCAAGGGGGCAGCGCCATTTTATCAAGATCCGCCACGTTCCAAGCGCTGACAATCAGCCTGCGAGAGGTGGGGTTGGATTTGATTTGTTCAAGTGTTTGAGTGATTTGATCGAGCGTGCGATTGCCACCCCAAGACCGCCATTGAAAACCATAGATGGGCCCTAAATTGCCATTTTTATCAACCCATTCATCCCAAATTGTGACTTTGTTATCATGCAGATATTGAACGTTGGTCTCGCCTTTTAAAAACCAAAGCAACTCGTGAATAATCGAACGCAAATGACATTTTTTGGTGGTGACCAAGGGGAAGCCATCTTTTAAATTAAAACGCATTTGATAACCAAAGAGGCTAAAGGTTCCCACCCCGGTGCGATCGCTGCGTTTTTCGCCTTGGGTTAAAATTGTATTGAGCAAATCAAGATAGGCCTGCATGGCAGCACCCTAACGCTCTTAGAGATTAGGATCAAGATTTTCTTGATAAGCAAAGGTGATCGCTGCGGTATAATTTAAATTGGGATTGGATAATACAAAAGGTTTGGCCCCTTGCGCATCTAAAAATGTGGCATTGTTGAGGGTGAGGGTGGTGGTGGGATTTTTTACTAATTTATAAAAATCGATTCCTTCAAAACAGGCGATCAAATCATTAAATTTCCCTTCATCACTTTCGATTATTAAAAGACTAAATAAAAATTGATTTTGAGAAATTTGATCAGCGTCCCAGGCCGGTAAATTTTTGTAATAAACCTTGCCAATGCCACCGGTATTTTTATTGTCTTTAACACTTGTGTTATAAAATTCACTTTTAAGGCCACTAGGGCTTAAAAAGGGGCCAGGAATAATCCCGCCATTAACGCCCCCTTTGTTTTGAACAGCGTTGATAAAAGTTTGTTCAAGGGCGCTATTTTGATTTGGCAAATCAGCTAGGACGAGATTATTTTGTAGAAATTTTTTCACTAAATTTTCACTCACGCTACCATCTAAACTAACCGAGGTTTCGGTTTGGCTGCACAGATTTTGCCCTAGGGTAGGGGTGATATAAATTCTTACATTGCTATAAGGGCCGCCTTTAATTTCGCCCAACCCTTCACCAAAATAGAGGCGTTTATCGGTTAAATTTTGAGCCGTGCCATTTAAATTATTCAACGCCTGAGTTAATTCTTTGAGGTTTAAATGAGTGAGCGATTGCAAAAGCGCCCCTTGGCTTTCATAGTCGTAGAGTAGCTCAAAAGAGGCAATGACAATAGCGCCTTGGCCTACTTCAAAATTAGGGGCAGGGAGTTGGGCGGTACTATGAAAATTGCGCGCGCCCTCTTCTGATTTTTGAGGGCTCTTGTTGCTGTTGTAAATTAATTTACCTGAGTCGTCTGTTTCTATGCGATCGAGAGCCAGGGCCGGCAAAATCTTTTCAGGCAATCCAACGTCGTTCTGAGACTCCGAAGAAATTTTAGCCTCAAAATTTAAACTTAAGTCGAGGGTAGAATTTTCGGCTTGGGTTTCAAAATTTAAAGGGCTGCAATTGGTTAATTCATTATTTTCGGGGATGGGGCTATCTACACAAACTTGTGAGGTGATTTGGCTATTTGCTGGAAAGGTGCCACATAATTGATAATTGCCACTGGCATCACTGGTGGTGGTTAGTTCAGCAGCATCGGTTTGCCAATGAATCACGGCATAACTGGCGAGTTCAGAAGATGAAAGCGTGGAGTGCAGACAAGCTTGAGAAAGAGGGCTACCTGAACAACCCACATGAAGCAGGCAAAAAACGAGTAAGAAATAAAAAAGTTTAACAGCCACAAGCAACCGTTGCAGCGTCTTCAAGATCAAGGTCGGCGCTGGCAGTGCCATCAAATTTGTGAATGTTAAAACAGCTCCAATACAAGGGATAGGTCATGTTGGTACAAATGAGGGGTAAGGGGCCGCCTTGAATGGCTAAGATTTCATAATTTTGATTGGTGCATTTTCCAATCTTTTGATCAATCGTATTAAATTCCCATTCAAAACAACTGTTCTCAGCTCGTACCAGAGTTGAAAAACCGATTAAAAAAAACACCACAAAGACAATCTTTTTCATGAGCACTCCTCTCTCGTCCTAATCTTAACAATTCATAAGATGATGGTCAAACAAAGTCTGATTATGATAGAATTAAGCTTCATGGCACCACCCAAACCAATATCTTCCTCTCCCCCACCGGTAGACCCACCACATCGTCGGTTAAAATGTGAGCCCCTTCCTGAAGAACAAAAGCGTTCTCTTACTACCAATCCTCCTGAGGTCATTGATGTCTTTCGGTTGGCGGTTCCGGAGGACCCAGAAGGACAACGAGCCTTTATTAATGACTTGGCCTGCGACATGGTCCAAGTCACGGCAACACGTGCGGCGGCAATTCTTTCGCTGCTCGAACGAAAACATCCTGAGATCTCCACAAAAGTGAGGGAAAGCCTTGAAGCGCTCCTCTCCCCGCGCGACTATAATTGTGTAATCGGATTGGCAGAGGCCCATCTTTTGCTTAGTAATGAGCTAAATGGGTTTCAGCCCGATTTTCTGAGAGAGGCAGTTCTTTTTGCTGCCGGCAGTCGTCCTCTTTCAGCCGGAATGAAAATACCTTACGGACATCGAGCCTTAAGGATTGGGGGAATTCTTTGTTCGCATGAAGAATGTTGGGTTGCATTGGAGGATGAGCGTTTCCAAGAGGTAAGGAGTATGCGCCAAGCATGGGTTGACAAAGCGAGAAAAGGTTCTCACGACACCGTAAATGAGGTGCTTGGTTACCTTATCAAATTAAGAAAACTTCCTCCCGATGTTATCATGCGTGAAATAGAAGAACTCAAGGGGATGTATACTAATAAGGCTACGTATCCTGATGCAGACTGGAACCTAGGAAGTTGGATTCTGTTCGCGTTCAGCGATCTGTACTCCTCGCCATCTCCTCAAGGTATTCCGACGGAGTATCTGGAGTCACTCGAGGAATTTGTGAAGAGTAATCCCCATGATTTGTGATTTTACATTTAATCATTAATTGGCCTCTCCCTACCTCGAAAAGACGTGGAGATAATTGGAAGATAAAAGTCTGATGTTCGTTGACAGTTTTCTATGGGCTAAGTTAAGGTGGCCTATCTAAAATTTGGAGGAAAAATTCATGATGCGTCAACTTACTTTAGTTTTATTGGTTTGTTTAGTTTTGCCGGCATCTGTTTATGCCGCCACCCTTAATAAAGAGGTCACTATGCCCGATGGCTTAAAATATACTGATTTAAAACTTGGAACGGGTGTTGAGGCCAGTTCGGGCAAAAAAGTAACCGTGCACTATACGGGTTGGTTAGACCAAAATGGAAATAAAGGTAACAAGTTTGATAGTTCGGTTGATCGCGGCCAGCCCTTTGAATTTTTGCTAGGCGTAGGGCAAGTGATTGCAGGGTGGGACAAAGGTGTTGCGGGCATGAAAATCGGTGGCAAGCGACTTTTAAAAATCCCCCCTCAGTTAGGTTATGGCGCGAATGGTGCAGGTAATGTTATTCCTCCCAATGCGACGTTGCTCTTTGAAGTTGAATTGTTAGGTGTGAAATAAATCTTGGGTTTTAAAGTGATAAAACTAAAAATCTTGTGCGTGGGTATTGTTGTGGGGGCATTGCTGGGTTGTAAAAATCCCCTTGCCCTGTTGGTGCCTAAAATTTTTCAAAAGAAGGACAAAGCTAAAATAGATCAACCTGCTCATCATGATGGGCTTAAATCCGAATCTCAAACCCAAACCCTCAATGGAAATATTTTGAAGGCCTCCGATGGGCAGTCGCAAATTACCTTGCCCGAAGGTTGGATTCCTATTTCTAGCCTTAATGAAAAGGCAGAGCTTCAAGCCGGAAACCGAGCGTCCATTATGTACGTGGCGGTTCTCACTGAGTCACGGGCTGATTTTGAGAACATGGATATTCAAAAACATTCTGATACCACGCGAGATAGTTTGAAAAGTGCGCTGACTGCGATCAATGAACAGGGGCCTTTTAAAATCACAGTTGGTGGTTTTTCGGCCATTCAATATGAAATTATTGCTACGTTTGAAAATGTAAAACTTGGGTATTTACATACCACGGTTGAGTCTTCCAAAAATTATTATCAAATCATTGCCTGGACGCTTTACTCCAAGTTTGTCTCTCAAAAAAATGTGCTCAATTCGGTCATCGCAAGTTTTAAGGAACTTTAGTGTTTTAACTTTTAAATAGGCTGTCATCCCCGCGAAGCATGCCCTCGACCCCGATCGGGGTCGAGGGCATGCTTCGCGGGGATGACAGAAAACGTAAACCCTATACCCCGCCCAATTTTTTCCATTGAGCTTCTCGGTCGGCATCTCTCGTTAAAAACGAACTTCCCCCCATCCTTGGTTTGTAAAGAAAAGGGAGAGGATCTTGTGGCACAGAGTTTTGTTCATTGAGGGTACGTACTTCAAAGTGGAGATGGGGTTTGATGGACTTGCCGGCGGCATTTCCGGTTTTTCCAACCGTGCCAATGAGTTCGCCCTGTTCGATCCATTGATTGGTTTCAACATTCAGAGTTTGTAAATGAGCGTAGCGGGTTTGTAGGTTGTTAGCGTGGGCAATATAAACCACATTGCCGTAGCCTTTGGCCCACCCCGCGTAAACAACCTTGCCTCCCCCAGCGGCAACGACCGAGGTGCCCAATGGTGCTTTCAAATCAACCCCAGCGTGAAACTTTTTACCCCCACTGCGGGTGTAACCAAACAACCCACCTTTTTTGGGTGAGCCTGGGGTATTACGGATTTCGAGTGAATCAATCCCTGGTAGGGGAAATTGTAAGCGTGGCATAAAGCCTCCTTTCGTCATGAAAGGAATACAAAAACAATGCCAACTTTAGACTTCGCCTAATTTCTTTTTAAAAGATTCAACAAGTTCAACCGGGGTTGGGTCGATGTGGTAGGCCTTGGCTAAATAATAAGACATGAAATCCGCTAACCATACGGCTTCGAAGGTTTCTTCCAAAAAGGTTTTTCCATCTAATTCTACCCAAACCACGGGAATTTTTTTAGCGAATAATTCAGCCATAATTTTCATGCGCTTAAGAATGCGGGGGTGCATCAGTCTGCTTTTGAGACACACCATCGCAAATTCGGCCATATTTTGAGTAAAACCTACCATTTCATTGTGGTTGAGTTCGGGAAAAACATTGTAAAAACTGGGGGCCTTGGCGTTTTCGTTGATTTTAATTTTCCAAAGACGACAGGTGCCTTGCAAGTGAGGAGGGCCGTAGATCAGCGGGATTTTCCCCACCAAGGTTTCAGCGAGTTGTTTGCCTTTGTGATCGAGGTTGTTTTGTTTGTTTCTCAGGTAATCGGCTAATTCAACCAGTAAGCTTGTGGGGTGGTTAAGCTTGCCCAAGCGATACAGACTGGTGAAGATGCTTGCAAAAAAATGCCCAACCGCACACCGTGGCTGAATACAATCGGGAATGGGAAGATAGGTGAGATTATTTTTTTCAGCCAACTCTTTTAATTTTCCACCATGGCTTAAACACAAGAGAGATGCCTTTTTTTTCAAAGCATCGGCCATGGCTGAAAGTGTTTCTTCGGTCTTGCCTGAAAATGAGGCGACAAAGACTAAGTCTTGCTGATTGACCGTAGCGGGCACTTGGTAGTCTCGCAAAATAGTTAAAGTTGATTCGTTTGGGTAAAGGTCGTTAAACAAGTCAGCGGCCAAACAAGAACCACCCATGCCCGCATAATAAAGCTGGCGGAATTGAAAACCGCTGAGGCGCCTAAAATCAGTTTCTTCGACGATGTGAAGGCTGGTTTCAAATTGGTTGGGGAAATTTTTGATGGTATCGTACATGGCAAATCCTATTTCAATGAAGGGTAACTTGGGTGTGAGCCAAGGTAAACGGGGCAATGGTGGCGTCAAATTTTTCACCCGTTTCGGTGACCATTTGATAAGTGCCATGCATGGTGCCCAAGGGAGTTTTTAAGGGGCAAAAGCTGGTATAATCAAAAGATTCGCCCGGTTTTAAAACGGGTTGTGCACCCACCACGCCCGGGCCTTGCACTTCTTCTTTTTTACCATTGGCATCGGTGATCACCCAATGGCGACTGATGAGCTGAACCGTTTGCTTGCCTTCATTTGTGATGGTGATGTTGTAAGCAAAAAAATATTCGTTTTTTTCAGGGTAGGATCGTTCTGGGACATAAAAACTGTTTACTTGAACTCGAACACCTTTGGTTATAGCCTCAGACATGCATGAAGACTTAATGGATTTAGCTTCAATTGTAAAGTAAGGCCTTTTAAATTAGGTGCAAAGCCACAATGGCTGCAAAAAAAAACAAACCACTTGCCAAACCCCGTGATCCCGTCAAAACCAAGGCTAAAATTTTAAGCGAGTCTATTCGCCTGTTTGCGAGCAAAGGCTATGAAGGCACGCCGATTAGTGCCATTGTCAAGGCAGCGGAGGTCAATAAGCGCATGATCTATCATTACTTTGGCGACAAGTCGGGTTTGTATCGCGCCATCTTTGTAGAACTTTGGGGGCAATATAAAGATTGGATGGATCAACTCTATCGCGAGCATTTAAGAAAAAAAGGTTCAGTGCCGCAAGATGCCAAACAACTTTTGCTCATGGCCATGGAAGTGATGTGCGATATTTTAAGTCAGCATTCCAATTATGTTCGGCTGTTGCTGTGGGAGGTGTTGGAGGGAGGGATGATTTCACGAAGTATTTGGACCGAATTGCGCGGCCCACTTTTTGCCCAAACCGAATTTCTTATTAAACAAGCGCAAAGCAGGGGCGAACTCGATGCCAAGCTTGACCCCGCTCATATTATTGTGAGTTTATTAGGGGCAGCCTTTTTTTATTATGCCTATGCCCCAACCCTAGAAGACATGTTGGGTAAGCATCCGCTGTCTGCAGCGGCGCTCCAAGAACGCAAAAAACAAATGGAGCTGTTGCTTAATAATTTATTTAAGGGTTAACAGCTAGAGATTGCTTCACCCCTGAAGGGGTTCGCAATGACAGGGGAACCGTGAAGGGGTTTGCAATGTCTGTCATTGCGAGGCCAGCAGGTCGAAGCAATCTCCTCTGTCTAACCGATGGGATTGCTTCACCTCGCTGGGTTCGCAATGACAGAGGGGTTTGCAATAATAGGCTATGGTTGCATTTGGTTTAGGCGAGCATCAAGAGTGACGAGGTCGGCGTTGGTAAGGTGATGGGATTCAAAGGGGCCTTGAAGTTGGGCGAAGAGTTCGGCGAATTCAGGCAGTCCCTCTAATTGCGGTTTTAATGCCGTTGCTTGCTTGGAAAGATCTTGCCACAAGCGAATCGTGATAAACCTTTGTTTGGCCTCAAGCTCTGGATGGTTTCCGGGCGAATTAATTTCTTTAGCCAGTCGGATCGCCCGGCTGAATTCTTGGGCATTGATGGCCTGAGCTCGTTTAAAATATCCATTGAGCAAATACCATCGGCCTTCGTGGAGGGTCACAAATACCCTTAATCCTGCCGTGCCGGGGTCGCGAATTTCGTAAAGGTCAACAGCTCCCGTATCGTTGATTTTTCGAAAACGATCTTTGGTTAGGTTGACTTCTCTGGTGGCGAGTAGATGAGCCATGCGTAAGATCTTATTTTGGTTAGGGGGTTCAAGGCCCTCAAGAAAGTCTAAAGCATGGCAAGAGTTTTGCGAGCGAGCGATATAAAATACCACCCCTTCTTCTCTCAATTGGGCGACTTTACCGGTTGCTGATAACTCGGCCCAAGGGATGGGTGAAGCACCCTCATCAGCACTAGGGGCTGCATCCTCGGGTCTGGCTAGTTCGCTGCGTTCGAGGCGGCGTTGGATCCTTGTATCAATTTTAGGCAGCTCTGCCTCGGCTAATCTTAAGAGGGCTTCATTTTCAAGCGAGCCTTCCTCGAATTCGCGAAGCAAGCCTCGGGTTTCATGGATGGCATCTGAGAGGGACTGGCGGTGTTGAACGGAGATTTCGGGGCTTTGATTTTTATGAATAAGTGTTTCATAAAAATCAAGGGTTGCGTGTGCCTCAGCCATACGTGCTTGTCGTTGGCCCCGAGTGGCTTCATCTAAGATGGGGGCTTGTAGTTCTGGATTGGCCGCAAGTAATTTGGCCTCAATGCGACGGTCTAAGGCCAAGAGGTCTTTTTCAAGACCCTGAAAGGCAACATCCAAGCCCACAAGATTTCTTTGGTAGGCTTGGAGTTGAGGGGGTGATAGTAAACGTCGGCCCCCTAATTTTGAGTAAGTAGGGGCAAGGGTTTGTAGAGTCTTGGTTTCAAGGTCGTCGATTTCCGCGGTCACCTCTGTTTCAACGGGTTCAGATCGCTTTTGTATGTAGCCACGAATGGCGTCTAATCTTTCAAGCGTTTTGGTTAAAGCAGCGGGGGTTTGTAAATCTACCTCAAAGATTGCACGAAACTTTCTCCACGCTGGTGCAGACGGCATTTTTTGAAAGCTTGGGGTCCTTTGTAATAAATCACAAAGACCATAGGCCGCGCGGGTTTCTAGGGGAGTCCAAGCCTCGCGTTCGGCCAATGTACTCAGATTATAATTAAGCCAGGCCTTGGTTTCCTTGGCTTGAAAACGATCAACCATAAAATGCGCCGCCTTAGTTCCATCAGGTCTTTCTAACACCGCAAGGACATGAGGATGGTGTTTTACCATCCAATGCACATAGGGTAGCTCCGGGGTACTACCTAAGGTCGAAGCCATAAACCAATTAAGTTGGTGTTTGCTGGCAGGATAAGGGGTCAGGTCTCCCCTATGAATATGACGTGCTATTTCTAGGGTACGATAAAGTAAAGGGTCGTTGCCAGCAAATACTTGGCTTTCGCGTTCTTGTTTCACAAAGGCTCGTGGGTCACAATCTCTTAAGTCAGGCCTACGAATGCGACCTGCGGCAGGTAATAAGCCCATGTTCCTTGCATAGTAATGATAATTTTGGCGGGCCAGATGAAGGGCCTTTCCATCTGGCACCGCCCCTTGGCTCAAATGATCAGTATAAAAAAGAATTCTCACTAAGGTTGAGCTTACGGCCTCTCGTTTGGCTTCAAGCCGAAAGGCCTCCGAAGTTTCTTCTGCCATGAGATCCATGCCTCGTCCTAGACGATTGACTAGAGGGTTTGAATAATCCACAAGGTCTGCCGTTTGGGCCACCCATTGGCAAAGATCCAAATCACAAGCGGTAAGCCTAGTTTGTTGAGGTCGTGGTAGCGAAGCAAGAAGTTGTGGATGGTCATCCATAAATTTCAAGGCTAGGGCATGAAGATAAATTCGATGTAATCTATTTCTGACAAATTGATCTCTTGCTGTTGTATTGTTAGTCTGTCTTGGGTTTTCATGGATAAACTGTCGAGCAAGCTCAGTGCGAACCACGCCTTCCCATTCCGTGTAAAGTTGAAGCCAATCTTGTCTCCAAACCGCATCTAGTTCCATCTTGGTTTTGCGGTATGCCTTTAGTTCAACTTCAGGGGTCTGGCTTAGGATAGCAGGCCCAAGATAAAGCCTTTTATTATAGAGAGGAAGGTGAAAATCGATTAATAAATTAAGTAGTGCCGTGTAACCATCGCTATCCCCTGGAGTAGTTAGGGTGCCCATCAATTCTGGGGTTGGGTTATATTTGAAAAGCAGCCGAGCAAGTTCGCGACTGCGCGCCCTGCCTGAAAGGGCTTCTACGGCAGTTAGTTCAACCTCGGTAATTTGTTTGAGCAAACGCTCACGAATGTTAGTGGTATTATCGTCAGTGCCTACGGATTTTATTCGCGGATGTGAATCCGTGCGGAGTAACATGGCAAGTGCGGCCTTCCGGTTTGGGCGTAGGCGCCTGACGCTTAAGCCACGGCCACCGCCTTCACCCGCCGCCATGGCCATCACGGTAGGGCGCCGAAACGGTTCGGGCAAAAAAACGCCTGCATAAGCTGGCCTCAGGTGAGCAGGTCTTGGAACGCTAGGTAAACGAAAATTCCATGGCCAACCTTTTTTAGAAAAATGGCTTCGGGTTAATAGGCGGCGATTGAAAGGTTCAGTGATTCCCCCGGTGGCCCTACCGGCCAGATTCATTTCAACCAAAGAAACAAACGATTCAGCCCAGAGATTGCTACCTGGCACAGAAGGCACCAGCTTGGTTTTGGCTTCAATCGAGTGAGCCGTAACCAGCGCGCTGTATTGCGTGCCGTATTGAAAAAAAGGCCGAGTCCAAGGTGCTTGGGCAATAAAACGCCCGGGTAGTTGAGTGACGGGATTCACCCCATGGGTTAAACGAAATGCTCCAATGCCAAGCGGCGAAGTAACACGAAAGAGCGAGGCCACCAGGCCAAAACGCAGCATGTCATCCCCCAAGTTGCCAGGGGCATCAGCGCCTGAAAGTTTGAACAGACCGTGGGTTGATAAAGTCACGGTGGGTACTTCAAGTCCCAAACCGGTTAAGGTGCCCCACCATTTTTTTCCGGCAAAGGCTCGACCGATGGGGAAGGCCAGGCCTCCCAACAACCAAGGTACCGAAATTCGGTAGTCACCCAAACTTTTTAGAGCTTCATTAGATAAGAATGCAAACCTTCCAAAGGTAAGCCCTTGCGACCCTGTGATGTCTTCGATTTTTTTTCGAGCGATCGCTCCATAATAAGAATGCGGTTCTCGTTCGGCTAAAAATTCATAAAAAGATAAAGCGGCACTTAAATTAGAGTTGCTCAAATCGCCAGCTCGGCTTAGCAATCGGGGTGCAACAAAGGCTGGATCAGCATCGTACAGCCTAGCTAAATCTTCAAAGGGCGAACGGGTTTCGACCGTTAAGCTCATATTGCGACCTGACCTTTATCATTGATCCCCAGGGCAAAATCTGTTTTTTATCGAATTAGTTTGAAATTGGTTGCATCTTAAGTCGTTACGTATCATGAATAAGAAGTTTTGATTCATGAAAGCTATGATCTAAATCAGCGAATTGGCTGATCATTTTAACTTTAACATAAGGCGGTGAGTTATGGGAACAACAGCAAAAATTGAGATCGAAGGCAAGACCTATGAATTTCCTGTGGTGGTGGGGACAGAAAATGAAAAAGGCATTGATATTCGAACGCTTCGAGATAAAACCGGCTATATCACTTTAGACCCTGGTTATCCCAACACGGGTTCTTGCCTTTCGGGCATCACTTACATCGATGGTGAAAAGGGAATTTTGCGTTATCGTGGCATCCCCATCGAGGATTTGGCTGAAAAGTCAGACTTTGTTGAAGTGTCTTATTTGCTGATTTACGGGCACCTCCCCACTAAAAAAGAGCGGGCCTGGTTTAGCAATGGGTTGACTCGCCACTCATTGATTCATGAAGATCTCTTGCGCATTTTGTCGGATTTACCTCCCAACACTCATCCCATGGCAACCTTGAGTGCGGTGGTATGCGCCATGTCGGCTTACTATCCGCAATTTTTGGATCCTGATTTGAGTAAAGACAAGGTCGATGCATTAATCCTCAGTATGCTTTCCAAAGTTCGTACCATCGCGGCCTTTGCCTATAAAAAATCCATTGGGCAGCCGATTATCTATCCAAAAAATGATTTGAGCTATTGTGGTAATTTTTTGCGCATGATGTACGGCGTACCAGCAGAACCTTATGTTGTTGATCCTGACTTAGAAAAGGTCATGAACCTTCTTTTGATTCTTCACGCCGATCACGAGCAAAACTGTTCCACCTCCACGGTACGTTTGGTGGGTTCTTCGCGTGCCAATTTGTTTGCCTCGCTTTCTGCAGCCATTTTGGCCTTGTGGGGGCCATTACATGGTGGTGCAAATCAAAAAGTCATCGAGATGCTAGAACTCATTCAAGCCGAGGGTGGCAATTATAAAAAATTTATGGAGATGGCTAAAGATAAGAACTCTTCTTTTAAATTATTTGGGTTTGGGCATCGCGTGTATAAAAATTACGACCCACGGGCCAAGATCATTAAAAATGCCTGTGATTTGGTGCTGAAAAAATTAGGCGTTGATGACCCCATCCTCGACATCGCGAAAAATTTAGAAAAGATTGCCTTAGAAGATTCTTATTTTATCGAAAGAAAACTTTATCCCAACGTCGATTTTTATTCGGGCATCATTTACCGAGCCATGGGTATTCCCGTGAACATGTTTACGGTGATGTTTGCCTTGGGTCGTTTGCCAGGGTGGATTGCCCAATGGAAAGAGATGATCGAAGAGAACGCCAAGATTGGTAGGCCAAGGCAAATCTACGTTGGTAATGTAAAGAGCCCTTACGTTCCAACCGATCAACGTAAATAATGAATCTCAATCATGAACCTCGCTTTGTGCTTCCATCAATCTCGTGATGGCTGTACGGACTTGTCTGACCTGGTAAGATTTAGCCGTGTTGCCATCGCTTTGGATAGTTAATAGCTCACCCCACGGCGTCGGGAAAGTGTTATGACTACCGGCTTTTCTAGGTTTTCCGAAGTAATGAGTGCAAATTTTCAGCAGATCATGGAATTTTACATTCCTCGGATTTGCCAATTCCTTTGGAAGCACTACGGGAGTGGGTGGGGGTGTTTTTTCCGTAAGTGCAACGGGAGTTTGTGGAACGGGAACCCCTGTATGAGCATAGGCCAAACCTTTTACAAACAAATCAATAAGCAGCTCCCCTTCAAATATTTCTTCAAAACTAGTTGATCCTGGTTCTTCCATCCATAATCCAAGGACATCTGCCAGTGTTTTCAAGCGCGCAACATTACTGGATCTGAGTACCATGATGATACGTTGAAGTTTTTCTTTATGGGTTAACTCCGAGGCATTGATGTTTCGTAAACGTTTTACGATTTCTTGGGCCTGGCCACGATTAATACGATAGGTCTCTTGAATTTTAGCTACCTCAGGGTCTACCTCGGGCACTGCGGTTGGGGGTTTTAGCCTTGTAGCTCCACTT
>JACPFA010000022.1 GCA_016183235.1 Deltaproteobacteria bacterium | reverse complement strand
GCCTCAATCTTCCCCTGCCAATGCCGCTCCCTCGCCTCACGCTTATTGATGTCTGCCATTCATCACCTCCTGGTTATGGCAGATCTTTTATATCATTTCCTTACCGCTTGTAAGATGGACTTGCTTGATCGCTTACCTTGGATAAATTTCTGAGGTGTTTTTAGACGTTCACTTAAGAGTTTGGTGATAGGGTGAAGAACGAGAGATTCCATTTTGATAGAATAATCTACAATTTTTTATAGGTCAATCTATAATTTTTTGTAGCTTAAGCTATTAGCTTTCTATTTCAATTTAAAGGCCCATAGCGAAAGTGTCTGCCTTTGCGATAAATTTTTAACAATCCTTGTTGGATGAGATCTTGGATATCCATACGTGCCATACGTTCTCCAATTTGAAAACGCCGAGCGTAATCTGCTGTTGAAAGAGGGAAAAGCTCTTTTTTTAAATTGAGAAAAGCCATTTGTCGTTCGTTAAGACGTGATTTTTCTTTGGGCTCCTTTCCTCTTGTAAGAGTGGCAATAAAGAAGGGACCTTCTTCAGATAGGGTTAGAGGGGGAAGACCTTCTTGTTGAAGGATTTGCCTGACGCGAAGCAAACCCGTCCCTGCACGTTCGATATAACGGGCACGGTAAAATAAATCTGCAATCAGGGGGTTTCGCCTAAAACTCCTTCCATAGATCTGTGAGAAAGAAAGAGAAGGGTTCAGAGTACCTGGATTCGAAAATTCGAGATAGGAGGGGAAAATTTTTACAACAACATCTGCAGAACGTTCGAAGTAATCCCGATGAATAATTGCATTAACCAAAAGTTCTCGCAGGACGGGTTCCGGAAATTCAAGTTGCTCTTCTCTCAACAGTCCCTTGATTCTGGGTGGGCAGAGAAGTTCCGATTTAAGAAAGTCAAAGGCTTCCTCGACTTGCTGAAACAGAGTACCTTTCAAGATTTTTTGCTCTTGAATGTCTGCAGGATCACTCAAACGTAAAAGTGTAAGCGTGGCCTGTGGGAAGATTTTTTGAGGATCTTTTCCAAACAAGAGGATGGCCCCAAAAGTAAGACAGGGTCTTCTCTGCTGCATTTTAAGACATCCAAGATTTTCGAGTAATTGGAGATTGTCGATTTCTGCTTCCAGTCCTGCTTTTTTTCGAAAGAGTTCCACTTGCCTGATATTTAAAAAATCTCTCGCATCGGCTTCAACATAAAGTTGTTGATCAAAATAAATTCGATTTTCCTTAATGGCAAATGCTAAGATTTCTTCCCGAGATAATTTTTGGGAGATGGCTCCTACACGCAGATAAAATCCTCCAGGTGCGCGAACAGGTTTGTTTTCGCTTTCTTTAACTCGAATTTGAATAAGTGGGCCGAAGGGTTGAACCAAAATCTCTTGGGGAGGATCTAAATTTCGCGCCATCGATTGAAGCTGGGCTCGTAGACGATTGCTCAGTTTGATAGGTTTGAGGTTTCCTTGATCCGTAATCCCCAAGTAGAGACTTCCACCACTGCCATTGGCAAAAGCGCAGATGTCACGTTCGAGATCATTGGGAGCCTCCTTAAATTCAATAAGGTAGCCTTCTCCTTCTTCAACCAAAGCCTTTATTCTTTCCTGTAAACGCATACCGGCAATATAGAGGAAATAGAGGAAATAATAAAGAAATATTTTTTCCTCTATTGTTGCCTTAAAGTTTTGACGGATCGACCGGTTGATTTTTAGTATAGGCTGAACAATTGCCGAACATTCCACACATCTATTCAAAATTACAGCAGAAATTGCACAACAACAACAACAACAACAACGATAAACCCCCTAGACTAAAACTTGTTTAGGAGGACTTATGGCAGAGCCGACGAAATTTAAGGCTGGAGACACAGCTCGTATTGAGTTCACTAATTCTTTGGGAGAACTAGAAATTGTTGCAGGAACAATTGTTGAGAAACAGGGTTGTGAGAAGGACCCCAATAACAAGGGTCTTGCTTGGAAATCCAATTATAAGGGTTCGTCACCTGTCTGTGTCGGGCCTGATGGAATCACAGCGCAAGCCCTGACTAAGGTTGTTGAAGGAACGAAATAATCTTAGAGCACTTCGCCCATTGGGTCAGTATTAGCTGAGGTTTTGGTAGTAGCTGGGGTAGAGGGGGTGACTTTTTGTCCGCCCAAGATTTGATCAATCCTCACGATTCGTTGTCGTGAATCATTGGCTTCTGGGCTGCCCGGAAAACTCGACATCACTTTTTGGAAGAAAAGTTTGGCCTCGGGGTAAGATTTAATATTCAAGAAGGCTACGCCTTGACGATAAATGGCAGTTTTGGTTTTTGCATGAGTAGGGTTGGCTTCGGCAAACTTTTGATATTCTGAAATTGCCTTCACAAAATCATTTAAAGAAAAATAACCTTCGGCGATCCAATATTGAGCTTCTTGGGCATAGGCCGTGTTGGGGTATTTTTGCGCAAAACCCATTAAACCACTAATGGCCTCGCGATAATTAGCTTGCCCAAAAAGGGCCAACAATTGGTTGTATTCTTGAATGGCGCTAGGGGGTGTTGAAGAAGTGCTGGTAGAAGGCACGTTGGTCTTTTTAAAATCGGAGAATAGGGTGTGGAGTTGGCTTATTTTATTTTCGAGGGCTAAAATTCGATTTTCCAATTCTTTATAAGTGCTATCTTTTTCAACTTTGTTCATGCCGGCTGTTTCCATCTGCCCTTTGATGAGTTGAAGCTCTTGGCGCATTTCATTGATCGAATTGATGACATTGGCATAGTTTTGATTACTGGCGCGCAAGGTTTCAATCTGGGCCTTGAGGGCGTCGATCTCTTCCCGATATCCAGCGTGGGCTGCATTCCCAAAGTTCGAAGCAATTAAAAATGTCCATAACAAAGAAAAAAATGTGAGTCTCAAGATTTTCATATTTACTCCTTAGATGAGCTTTTTAAAAAGTCCGTCCAAATAAAAAACCACAGTTGGGTCCAGACCTACTCAGGACGCTATTAGACCCAACTGTGGTTAAAATTTCTAGCCAAAAAATTTACTTTTTAACGATCGTCTCACCACGACGATTTTCGGCCCAAGCAGATTCGTTCTCTGCAGGGTTAACCGGTCGTTCTTCGCCATAGCTTATAGTATTAATGCGGGTCCCTGGGACACCAAGATTGATGTAATAATTCTTAGTAGAAATCGCTCGGCGTTCACCCAAGGCCAAGTTATATTCGTTGGTGCCGCGATTGTCACAATGGCCTTCCACCACTACCGTTCCTTTGGTGTTAGCCGATAACCAACTGGCATTTTCTTGCAAAGTACCAACGGCATCCGAACGGATGTTTGACCTATCAAAATCGAAATGAATGGTCGCTAATTGTTTAATAATACCACTACCATCGCTTAAATCAGCGCCTTTTTTTCGACAACCCGTGCCTACACTTAAGATTAGAAACGAGATTAAGACTGTTAGCCCAAAACCTTTTATTAATTTCATGGGAAGCCCTCCTTAAAAGCCTAAAATTATTACAGAAAGGCCAATTATAAAGCGAACGACAGAATGGTCAAGCAAATTAGTAGGTATTAGATTTTATGGGTGGTATAATCAAAAACCTAAAATGGTTAAGAAACCGACCCGATTAAGGGTATCTTTACTACAGTTTTCTTCTTCCCAGGGGCAGCCCCTTCTGACCTTAAATAAGGTGCACCGGCTGGTAAAACATCTGGATTATAGGGCCGACCTCCTGGTGACCCCAGAAATGTGGCCCACAGGCTTTATTTTAGGAGAAAAACAGCGTCTTCAGCGAGAAAATGATTTATGTTTAGACTATTTCAAGGGTTTAGCGGTGGAACGCAAGGTTTATATCATAAGTTCCATGTTAGAGAGCTATGGTGGCCAATATTTTAACAGTGCGTTCTTGATTAACCCTCTTGGGAAAATTCAAAAGAAGTATCGGAAAATTCATTTATTTAAATTAAGCCAAGAACACAGAAAATTTAATCCGGGCAATGAAGTTGTGGTAACTGAAGTAAAGGGCGTCTCTTTGGGGGTCGCTATTTGTTATGATCTCCGCTTCCCTGAAGTTTTCAGAAAAATGTTAAAGTGGAATGTAGAGGTTATCGCTATCCCAGCTGCATGGCCTAAGCCAAGGCTTGATCATTTTAATACTTTACTTAAAGCCCGGGCTATTGAAAATCAGTCTTACGTTTTGGGGGTAAATAAAGTGGGCCAAAGTTTGCACGGAGAAATCTATGCTGGTAATTCAAGTGTCTACGATCCTTGGGGGGTCTGTTTAGGAAAGTTGGGGACTGGCCTTGAGGTTTTAAATTGTGAATTGAATTTGAACAGGCTACGAAAAATCCGGGAAGAGTTTCCTGCCTTGAAGGATCGAAGGTTATGGTAGAAAAAAAACAACCGGTTCTACATATTTTTGCGAAAGTAGGTCTTAACCAGAATTTAATTCAACTTGCTTTAGGTAAGTTAGGTGCGACGTTCATTTTCTATCCTGAATTCACTGAAAGTTTGTCTAAAAAGGCTGGCTCATCCGACGTTATTATCTTAGATGATTCTATTCCAAAATTTCCTACTGCCTTACTCAAGAGTCAGGTTTGTATTTTTTTATTAAGTCAGTCATCTAACTCGCCTGCTCTTGCAGGTAATCAACAAAACATTATCCTTCATAAACCCTTTAGCCCAGGGGAATTGAGAGGGGTATTGCAAAAGCTGGGGGTTTCATTTCATGTGTGCTAGGCCCAAAAAAGAAAAGCGTTTATTTCCACGTAAACCCATTCGTACTCAGGTTGTTTTTGAAAACGAAGATAGTGAGGGTGTACTTTACTTTTTTTCCACGGATATAAGCCTCGGGGGTATTTTCATAGAAAGCGACATTCCCATTAAGGTGGGTACGCAGGTATTTTTAAGATTTAGTGTCGATGAAAAATCAAGACCTATTCAAGCCACCGGTGAAGTGGTGAGGGTGATGCGCGATTCGAGCGAGTTAAGTGCGCAAAAGAAAATAGGGATAGGGATTCGGTTCCTCTACTTACATCCCCTCGACAAAGAAACCATCGAAAATTTCTTAGCCATATAGTCGACCCCGAGATAGACACTGTGTTGGCACAGCCGGCGCTCCATCGGCGACCCTCATATGGATGACCTCTTGGTCAAGGCTAAAGTGATCGTGCCTAGGGGTTGAGATTTGGACCTCAGAGCCTCGAGAACTTTTCAACCTCATATTCGCGTGCTGGTTAACGCATTAAGTTGAAT
>JACPFA010000021.1 GCA_016183235.1 Deltaproteobacteria bacterium | reverse complement strand
TGCTAAAAGCTTGGGTGGTCACGGTTTCTTAACCCAACTCTGTCAAATCGCTTCCGCCAGTCATCTAGAAATCTTAAGCCAACAACTTTTGGCTTTAGCTTCGAGCTATAACTTGAGCGAAGGCCACGAAGCCGGTGCCTTGGTGATTTATCAAGCCTTAAGTGGTGGGCCGATGGGTTTAGCCAAGGGCAAGGTGGTTGATGATGCCAACGTTGCCTTGAGTGTGATGCAAGGAGAGGGAAAATATAAAGTAGCTGAAGTGGTACATGCCGCCCGTGGGTTACAAGGCAGGTTGGGTAGCCTGAATATGATGGGGATGCTGATCACAGGGGGCTTGTTATCGCGGTTCGTCAAGGTCTGGATGATGGGCAAAGGGATAGGGTTAGTGGAAGGAGTGAATCAAGCGAGGGCTTGGGAGTTATTATCGGCAACGACTGCAACAGCGGCCGAAGTGACGTATGTGACGGGCTGGATGGAAATGAGCCAGCATGGGGAAATAAACTGGGACCGTTATTGGAAGACTTGGGCGCATAATGCGGTGATATTTGGAGGTGTGAGGGCTGGGGTTGGAATGGGGTTGGCGGGTCGAGAAGCAATTCATGGGATGAGTGCCGCGGGATTAGCGACGAGACATTTGGAATATTTGAAGGTGACGGAAGGGATCGCGCGGCATGCGGTACCGATAGCGTCGTTAACGGTATTGGATAAAGCAACCGACCCGAGTGGGAGGTCATGGTTTAGTACCACCGTGCATGCAACGGCCACGACGGCGGAGTTGGGTGTGGCAGGATATTTGGGAAGAGCGGCGGTACCGACAGTGCATCGATTGGAGGCGGGGCAAGTTTTCAAAGAACGGCTGTATCGTGGCATCACACAAAATCCGCAGCTCACCCGCATTTACCAACATGCGGGGCGTAATTTGCCGGACTTTTTGGGCAATCTCCCAGCAGACCTGGCCACGGGGCCACAATTCGCCATGGCAATGGCCAATGGCGCCGATCCACGACTTGCCGGCCTAAGCCTTAGAACAGCCGCCCCTGGTGCAAGCGGCGCAGGTAGCCCCGGCGAACAACCGCGCGGGCCGGTCGATCACCATTATGAAGGTCGCGTTGGAAATTGGCGAGCCTGGGCCCCCTTGCCCGGAAAAAATTTAGGTAAAAATTTTCGTCCGGTTCCCACTGCACCCAAGGCCGATCTCATCACCTCACCCGAAGAAGCACAAATTGAAGCCGTCGCAGCTGGCATGGGTAACCGTACCCTCCCCTATTTCCGCCGAGCCATGGCCGGGCTTCGATTCCCAGGGGTAGGTAAAACCGCCACTGAAGGCGAACCCCTCAACCCCCTGCAAGAAGGTTTCACCACCTTAACCCAACGGGGAGTGGAGGCCAGGGCCCGACTTAATGAACGACGAGGGCAATTATTAGGCCGAGTCAAGCCCGTCAACCGCGAGGCGGAAAGCCAGGCGGTCGAGGCCTACTGGGCACGGGGTCGACAATTATTGGGAGAAGAAACGACCCACGGCGAAATTGACATGATTGCCGAGATTGAGTTGCACCGTCGGATCCGTGAACAAATTGTAGCAGGGACAGCCGATCCCAGAGCCATGCGAGCCGCTGGCTATTCCCCCACCCACGGAGATGAACTAGTTTTAGAAGCAGCCAAGATTACCCCCGAATTGCTGGCCGGCATTGTAGAAAGCACCCCTGCCCTGCAAAGCGCGCAGGGAGCCCAAGCGCTAGTGGAAGCCAGCCGACGTTACTATGAAGCGAAACGTACCGCTGAAGAAGGGATTGGGAGACAATATGCCGATCTCGATGCAACCAAAAGACAACAAAAGGCCTTGCGTACCGAAGCCAAAGGGCAACGTGTAGATCAAGCCACCAGCGCTCTGGCAGAAGGCATCTCAACCCGCTTAGATGAAATCGTTTTAGCACTAGACGAAGCAGCGCAAGCCCCCAATTGGAATCAAGCCCGATTGGCCTCGTGGCGTGACCTTCATAACTCTGGGCTTGAATATGTTCGAGATCAAAAAGCAGATGTCGCACTTGCCCTGGCTAACATTCAAGATGGTGCCCCCAATGCCGCCGCCAACAAGCTTGCCCTTTGCGAAGTCCAACGAGATTTAATTCATTTAGAAATAGCCCTTGACTATCACCTCCGCCAAATTCCCTTGCAAGAGGCCATGGCCAACTTTTTGGCAGATCCCCGCACCGCCCAAACCATGACCGCAGAAATGGCCCTGCATCAAAAGGTTTTGGTAGCAGCTCAAGAGTTAGAAAATCCCATGTTAGTGGATGCGCTCGCTAGCCCTGGCACCATAGCCTCCCTGCCTAAAGATTTACAAGGCTTAGCACAAGCCGTGGTCGACACGGGGAAGACACTGCGCGATGTTCAAAGGGTGCAAGGCTTAGGAAACATGATCCAAGGTATTAGTTTTCTGTTTCGTGGGCAGTGGCATCGGGTGCAAGGGCAGTATGAGCGAGCGGTCAAAGAACTCTTAGCCGTTGGCGGCACCAGGCTGACTCCCCTCCTGATCGCCCACGTAAACCAGGGCCTGAAAACTCGTTCGCTTGATCCCTTTGCCGCAATGGCCAATGCTCGTCTTCCCATCTATGCCGCACAAAACCGAGAGGCAGATCGCTTTGCCGATGAGGTGAAAGCTAACCAAGCTACGATTAATGCATTGATGAAAACCCAAGACAAAGAAGAATTGGACCTCGTCATTGCTGATTTACAATTTCAACGGCAGCGAGCCCAAGGCTTCTTTGACCACTTCGCTCAATCACCCGATGCAGCAGTAAAAAAACGGGCCGAACGCCACAAAAAAGAAATCGAAAATTTATTGAATGATCTGGATTTTGAAATCAAAGGACTTGCAGATCGGGCCTTCCGATATTTGGCTGGGCACAAAAATTCCCTATCGCTCACCCGGCAAGTAGAAGCATGTCTGAATATTGCCTTCCGCCAACTCAACCCCTTGCTGGGGAAAATTGCCGGTCAAGATCTACCCGCAGCGACTGTCATGTTTGAAGGTTATGCCCGTAAAGTGGATGGCCCCGTCGGGTTAACCGAATGGGCGGCCTTTGGCTGGGCGGTCACTCAGATGGGGCTTCGTTCTAAATGGGCCGATATTTGGGGAGCCACCCGTCGAGTTCACGACCGAACCACCATGAATGCAGGCGAATACGCCGCCACTTCTTTGTTCACCCGACAAACCCATCATGCAAACCCCCGCGAAGCAGCGGCCTATGCGTATCAACCCTTCCACTTTGGAAATCATCATGAAAGTTGGGTGAACTTCTTTGGTGAGGGGCTCAACTCCGCTACCGCCCTGCAAGGCCCTTATGCCAACGTGTTAAGTTTTTCACGCATCCAAGCCAAAACCGATTTAGGCACCCTCATTGAAAATAGCAGTGGGTTCAAAAAGATTATCTTAAAACCACTAGGCTACCTCATTGATTTAATGACGACTCGAGTCGGCTACGAAGTTCATACTGTTGAGCGGGCCGTCACCCAAGGAGGCTATGCCTTGACCTATGGTGATTGGGCAAGCAACCGGATTGGCCCACAAACCACCCTCAACTTCCCTCAGCTCACCATGGCACTTTATGGCACCTTAGGATTTAATAGCGAACCAATTGTCCCCATTCCCGCCACCGTGCGCTCTACCGGTCGCGACTGGCTGATCACCCGCACTGCGCAAGCCTTGAGTGGCCGAACTTATGGGGTGGAGGCCCAAAGCAATGTGCATGCCAGCACGGTAAAACCCGGCAAACCCAATAGCTTTAAATTCACCCATGCCCACACCCACACCGCCGGCACTTACCTGCCCGCTGGTTTCACTGCCGACCCCGTGCTGCGCAACAACACGCAACGCTGGTATTGGTGGTACAACGGCAATCATCCGCAACATTATGCCGCCGCAGTCCCCAGAATTGACCGTGCCTTGAGAGATTATCGTCAAATCCCCAAAGGCCTACCCCGCGACCCTATGCTTGCTGCCGAAGCCCGCACTTTTGAAAATGACCCTACAGTTTTTACCCGTGATCTCGCCAAACGTCAGGCCTTTGCCAACCACGTCGCAGCAAAGCTTACCGAAGCTCGGGCCGAACTTGCCACGATGAAGGCCAACAACCACCCCGACCAACAAGCCATTTATCGCACCGAACGACGGGTCGAACGCTACGAACGCGCCTTGCTCCGAGCCGCCTTGCCTTATGCCCAAGTGGCGGCCATGCGCACCGTCGATCAACAAGCCGATGCCTTTGCCAGTGAAGCCAGAACCAACCCACAAATGACCCCTCTCCTGCAACTCCGTATGAATCGCATCTCCGCTGCCGAACGCGTTGAACGTGCGCTGGCCCGCGGCGAAACCCCAGCCCCTGGCGATTATGTGGCGGCCTTACGCCTTGTAAATGCCTATCTTGAAACCCCCATCACCGAACCTGATGCAGTAGAAATGGCCTTCCGAGCAGCCGCTGAACGCAGTGACTATGCCCCATTACGTGACCCAAAATTACTCGAAGCCGAACGCATCCGCGAAAAGACCCGCGCCGACGCCAACTCGCTAGCCACCGGCCTTTACGCCCGGCATACCATGCTTGATCCCGTTGAAGCTGTAGTAGCGGTCGCAGTTAAGGTTCTCACCTTCGGCGCCGTCAATCTGCATAACCCCCGGCTCGACCCCATCCGCACGGTTTACACCCTCGGCACGTTTATTGTTTGGGCCGTGCCTATCGGCTGGACCTGTGGCCTCATTAATTATTTCACCGATGGCAAGACCCCCATTTATCACTGGTGGATCCAACAAGCCGGCCGCCACGTCATGGCTGCCACAGGCTATATCCCCACACTTCAACCCGAAGCCGTCGCCAACCTTGAAACCGCACGCGTGCAAGCCCTGCGCGAAGGTCGGCCGCTGCTCGTGCTTTCTAACCACGAAAGTTGGCTGGATATTCCTTGGGATGTAGCCATGTTGCCCGAAATCCGTTTTGGATTTAAGAAAGAAGTGGGCTGGCAAACCGGTGGTGCCCTCATCCCGCATTTTTCATGGGGCCGTCATATTGAACTGGATCGGCCCAATCAGCCACCGTTGTGGAATCCCAAAAAACCCGAAAAGAGTTTCTTAAAACCAGAATATGCAAAAGCTTGGAAAGCCATCGAGGCTAGCGAACGGCAACGCAGAATTGCCGCACTTGAGGCTCGCCTTGCAGCAATCGATCCAACCACAAACCGCGATGCTTACAAAAAAGTTTTAGAAGAAATGGGTGATATTAATCCTAAACCTGAAGATTTTCTGGATATTCGTCGCATGAATCACGCCTTAGAGGGTGATGCCGCACACAACTTAGGTGAATTTGTCAACCAAGCCGCATTTGCTGAGGCCTGGGCCCGCGCTGGCGTGGATGGCCCCGTCCCAACATTCATTGACATGATTCAAAACTCCGAAGGCTACGTAGCCGCCTTCCGAAGATATATTGGCAAACGCGATGCCGCTGCCGCCCAAATGAAAAAAGCGGGCGAAGACATGCTCAAATACAAAACCGCCGCCTTGTTCTATTTGTCCGGCACCCGCTCTCGCGGCATTGGCCCCGCTAAGAAGGGCGCCGCCCACTTAGCCGAAGGCCTTAGCCCTGAACCCATCATTATTAATTTAACCGGCATGGGCACCGAACCCATCATGCCTCGCGGTTGGCGTGGTTTGTTGGCGGGCACCCATTACACCACGAACTTGCGCGTCGATGTCTTTGACCCACGTACCGTTGAGGGCAATAAAACCGAACGCATTAATGGCATCACAGATGCCAATCATCAGACCATTCAACAGAATTATCTTGCTATGATGGCTGAAGTTCGCCAACGAGCCTTCAACAATGATGTCCAGGCCCGCGCTCAATGGGAAGAACTTAAAAAAGTGCTAGGCCCTGGTGTGACGATGTTGCGTCAACGCGATTGGGCAGGAGTGGCCAAATGGTGTCGCACCAAACCATTAACTGACTTGGGATTTTTGTTCGAAGTCTCCGAACGTTTCCCCGAAATTGGCGAACGCGTTTACCAGCCAGTCGAACCACCACCCGCAACTCCTCCGTCCAACCCAACCCCACCGCCACTACCCATTGAACCACCTCCGCCCGACGCACCAACACCTACAGTTTCATTAACCGCTCGAGCCGCTGCAGCAACCAATGCCCCTACTATGCCCGGACTTGATGGTTCGTCTGGCATCCCCCCCATTGATCCAAGCACTTTAGATCGCATGAGCCCCGATGCCCGCAGGGCCTTCACAACACACAGCTCCCGAGCTGCGGCCCTTGCCGCTAGCGCAGCGCCACACCCCAATGGCCTCTGGACGCAAGCGTTGGCCCATGCTGTGGCCATCAATGGCAGCACCATCGTCGCAAGCCCCGATCGCAATTCTGCCTTAGGCACCACAAGCCAAACTGCCGTTTGGGTCACCATCGATCCGTCGGGCAAGCGCCTCCTTCGAGTTGACACAATAAAACCACCCAACGACGCTCTTACAGCTCAACAACTTGTTTTATTCGGGCATTGGGAACCTGCAACCCAAACTCTTGTCTTACCCGCTCCTCACAATGGCAATGGTAATGGTAATGGTAAAACGCGCGCCCCGGTCCAAATTCAAAGCTCCAAATTTGTCCCCCCTAATGGCCCTTCAGATTTAAAACAAAACTAACCCTTTCTCTCTTCACCAAAATTCATTGACTTTTGCTCATAATCATATAATATGTACTTCATGCAAAATACTGATTTTAAGATTTCTGTCACCAAGGCGGTTAGAACTTTTTCGGAATTGGTCAATTGTGTTTATTACAAAAAAAACCGTTATCTACTCGTCAAGGGTAATAAAACGGTTGCCAGCCTAGAGCCCTTAACCGCTTCCCCTGAATTTAAGGTAAGCGATTTTTTAGAACTGCTAAAATCACTCCCCCATTTAAAAGATCAAGAGGCCAAAAGTTTTCAACGTGACCTTAAAAAAGCAAAAAAAGGCCTAAAATCTCCACATAACCCATGGGCTATTTAATCGACACCTGCGTTCTCATTCAAACAGAACGTACCCAAAAAACACTGCAAGATTTTTTTCTAAACTTAAAAGAAGAACCTATTGGTTTAAGTGTCATATCAGCAGCCGAACTACTCCATGGCATCCACCGTGCAAAAGATGCAAAAACAAAATATAAGCGCTCAGCCTTTGTCGAAACCATTCTTGAAAAGATCCCCATTTATCCCTTCGATTTAAAGATGGCCCGTATTTATGCCGAACTCTGGGCCAACTTAAAAAAATCCGCTGTAAACATCGATACCCATGACCTGTTAATTGGAGCCTGTGCTTTAGCACTCGATTTTTCAGTAGTTACTTTTGATCGCCGAGATTTTAGCCGAATCCCAGGCCTTAAAACAAATTTTCTTAAATGATGCTAAGGGGAATGACAAATAATTGACTCAATGAGTGAGTATGATATACTCACTTCATGAATACAAGATTACAAATTCTATTAAAACCTAAAGAATATAAAACCTTAAAGAACTTAGCTAAAAGTTTGCGTTTAAGTCTTGGGGAGTGGGCCAGGCAAACCTTACGTTCAGAAATAAATAAATTTTCATCCAAAAGCCCAGAAAAAAAGCTGGCTATCATTCGCAAATTTAGCAAATATCAATACCCCACAGCATCTATTGAACAAATGAATCAAGAAATCTCTCAAGGCTATTTATAAAATGATCTATCTTGATTCTAATATCCCCATGTATTTGATTGGAGCTGACCACCCTAATAAGACCTTGACAATTATTACCCTAGAACGTCTCACCCAAGAAAATCAAAAACTCGTTACCAGTACCGAAGTATTTCAAGAGATACTCCATCGCTACACGGCCATTCAAAAAAAAGACGCCATTCAAAAAGCCTATGATGTTCTGTTAGAATTAACCGATCATATTTTTGATATTACGCGATTAGACATTGAAACAGCAAAAGATTATCTATTGTCTCACGCCAATATCTCTGCCCGAGATGCCATTCATATAGCTGTTATGAAAAGAAATAAAATCAACACTATTTTAAGTTTTGATCAAGGGTTTGACCAAATTTCTAAAATCACAAGAATCCCTTAGGAGCCGCACCGAAATAAGGTGGACTTTTAGCACTCAGATTGGGGTCAGATTTGGCCGATCTGAATGAGCAAAACCGGAGGGCTAGCAAAAGCTAGCTTGAGGATTTTGCGATTGAAGATCGGGCAAAGATGACCCCAAGATGAGATGCTAAAATGTTCATCTTATTTCGGTACGGCTCCTTAAGATCCCCACCAAATAAAACGACCCCGTCACCACGCCAATATTTTTGCCGCGGCAATTTAATAAGCGCTGATACGCGGATTTTGGATGCCTAAAATATTCAGCTCCACGAATTTTAAATTCCCTTCGCCATGTTTCCAGCTTCACCGCTCGTGGGTGCAAAAATTCCGTAAAAATAATTTTCTTGGCCAATGGCCTAATGACATTGATAAACTTTTTTCGATCTTTACTCGTCGCCATCCCAACCAAAAAAATGTACTTGTCATTGCGAGGAGCTTTGTGACGAAGCAATCTCTCCGTTTGAGATTGCTTCCCCCGGATCAAAGTCCGGGGTCGCAATGACAGCTTTTTTAAAAATTTTACCAGCGCCTGAGCCGCCTCTAAATTATGCGCCCCATCCAAGACAATATTCCCCCGCACCTCCATCCGCCCCGGCAATTCAATCCGCCGCAAAGCTTCTTCTAGAATATTCTGCGCAGGAAAATATTTCCCTCTTTGCCAAAACCACAGCGCCCTCAATGCTAAGGCTAAATTATGCCTTTGAATGTGACTATTTGGAAAGTAACTTTTTAGAAGCGGGAAGAGGCTACTCGAAACCCCTTTGCTGGGGTTGAGAGAGTCTCTGCCCGATTCTAAAAAGTTACTTTCTATTTTAGGTAGAAAGCATAATTTACTCTGCTTAGCTTTATCTTGAATGAGCCGCTTAACATGACCTGGCACCTTACCAACAAGGGCTAGCTTCCCTGGCCGAAATATCCCAATCTTCTCCAAAGCAATCTTCTCCAACCCACGGCCCAAAATTTCTTGATGATCATGCCCCACACTCACCAAAACCGACAAGCCGGGGTCCACAACATTGGTGGCATCAAACCGCCCCCCCAACCCCACTTCTAAAATAGCAATTTTAACCCTAGCCCGCCGAAACACCTCCAAAGCAAGCAAGGTGGTAAGTTCAAAAAAAGTGGGCCTGCCTGTAATCTTTTTTTTCTGAAAATATCTCAGCACTTTTTCAAGTGTTGCATTCGTGACTTCCCGATTACCCACCACGATGCGTTCATTAAATCGCACCAAATGCGGCGAAGTATAAAGCCCAACCTGCAGCCCCTGTGCCCACAACAACCCATGTAAAATCCGCGCCACCGACCCCTTGCCATTGGTCCCCCCCACTAAAATAAATTCGATACCCCGCTTCGGATACCCCAACCGCTTCAACATCTCCCGCATCCGCCCCAACCCCGGCTGGTATTGTTGGTACTCGGTAGTTCCGTATTCCATCAATTGTTTTAATAAATAATTCACAGTTGTATGTCATATATGGGTGTCGGATCAATGTCCGGCATGACGGCATTACGTCATCCCGGGCTAGACCCGGGATCCATTCATTTCATTCTTAACCCAACATTGTCATTTTAATAATTCCCTTATCTTAATTACCGCCGCCAACTGACTTGCCATGGCATATAACCACTTAATATCTTCTGATTTAAGTGGCATGCCTCCGCGACGGTCGGTTATATTGACTACCCCTAAAGTCTCTTCCCCAATCTTCAAGGGTGAAGCTACGATGGGCACTGAAAGTGACGCCTCAGATTGGTAACGAGGATTGGGAGCATGTCGCATCAATTCTGCTTTCCCTTTTGAAAATACTCGCCCTGCAATCCCTTGCCCTGGCTTAACCACAATTTTTTGCATCAGGTTCGGCTTGTAACCTAGGCTGGCTACCATTTGAAGTTGCTGGCTCTTGGCCTCAAGAATCATAAGACTTGCCCGATTAACATTGAAAGCATAACCAATAAACTCGAGAAAAAATTGATATAAATCCGCTACGGCACGGCGCTCTCGCAACCTCTGATTAAGCCGTTCAATCAGTTCCACAAATAAATCAATGTTCTTTTTCGGCACCAAACTTTTGACCATGATTAAAGTATTGACCTGACCCCTTCGTTTTAACTCACAACGATCCATCGCTTGCAAAATCAAACCCAACCCCCGCCCATGTTCGATCAAAGCCATAGTTGTTTTGGGCCGCAGCAAATAAGGCGGCCCAGCATCAAAAACCTCTAAAATAATTTTTTTAGCAGTTAACCCAATTTTAACTTGGGCGGGGCGTTGCTGATGACAACAGCCGTGCTGAAAGGCATTGGCGAGGCTTTCTTGTAAGGCTATTCTCAGATCTTGGCTAATCAAGGGGGATAAATGTTGATACCCGCGCTGCGCACCGATCCATCGCAAAACTTTTTTAATTTGCGAAGCAATTTTCGCAGTAGAAGTAACGCTGATATCAAAAGATTGCTTCGTCGTTCCTCCTCACAATGAATGAATGGATGCCGGATCAAGTCCGGCATGACGGCATTGCGTCATCCCGGGCTAAGACCTGAGGATCCATACACGACATCAGCTTCACTCATGAATTTAAAGCCGCTTCAAGGCTATCATAAATTTCAAACACTCGATAAAGCCGGGTAATTTCAAAAATAGTGCGCACTTGGTCAGAAAGCGAAGCCAGTTTAAAAACACCGTTGTTTTCTTTTAAATTTCTAAAAAAAGAAATAAAGGCCCCCAACCCTGTAGAATCGACAAATTCAACCTCGGCCATATCTAAAATGACCTTTTGGGATGGCGCATTTTGAGTTTGTTTGAAAAATTTTTTAAGCTTAGGCGTGTGAGCCGCATCAATATTGCCGCACAGCCTAATCACACAATAATCACCCATCTGACTTTGCGTTATTTCCATATTAAACTTGCGGCTTCTTTTGTGCCGTTAAATGTTCCACCATTTTTTTAACGTCTTGAACCCGATCTTTGGGTACTATCAAAATAGCATCGGGCGTTTCCACCACCACCAGGCTCTCCACCCCCAGCGCGGCAATTAGGCGAGTTTGCGACCAAAGGATATTGTTACGACTCTCCAACACCACCACTTCACCACTCGTCGCATTGCCCGCTTCATCCTTAACTAAAAAATCTCCCAAACTATCGAGGGCCCCTACATCGCTCCAGGCAAAATCAACTTCTACCACCCCTACTCGTTTAGATTTTTCAAACACCGCATAATCTACCGAAATATTTTCAGCCTTGGCATAAAGCGCCGATAATTGGCCATAAAACTCCTGTTTTGTATCCAATTGACTAAATAGTTCACCCAAACTAGGGCTATGCAAGCTTAGCTCTTCTAAAAAAGTTGTGGCTCTAAAAAGAAAAATCCCACTGTTCCACAAATAACGCCCCTGCCTAATATAGAGGGCCGCCAAACTAGCATTGGGTTTCTCATGAAACTTTTTTACTTGATAAGTCCCCACCACGCCCAAGGGCCGATCCCGTTCAATATAACCATAACCGGTCGCCGGAAAGGCCGGCTTTAACCCAAAGGTCACCAACCCATCCCGTTGGCCTATCAATTCCACCGCCCTTAAAATAGAGGCAGTAAATTTTTTATTTTCATGCATGGGAATGTAATGATCCGCCGGCATCACCAGCATCATGGCTTCAGGGTCGCGATCGGCCAAGACTTTGGCTGCCAAGGCCAGGGCCGGTGCCGTATTTTTACCTTCAGGTTCAACCAAGATTTGTTCAGGTGTTACTTGAGGTATTTCTTCACGAATCACCTTGGCATGCACCTCGCCACACACCACCCAAACCTGCTTAGGCTCTACTAATCCAGCCAATCTTTGTAAGGTCCCTTCAAACAAAGACCCCTCTTGCCCCATCCGCATAAATTGTTTGGGATGATTTTTACGCGACAAAGGCCAGAGCCGGGTCCCGCTCCCCCCTGCCATGATCACCGCATAAAGATGAGAAATTTTAGCCGGCATACAATAATGACCCATACCCAGCCCCTCACCCTTACGCAATCAATAAATAAGCAAATCCCCGCACCTCATATCTCTCAAATATTTGCAGAGAAGTCTTTTCGAGGTAGAGAGAGGTCAAGGGAGAGCCTTTTAGCGCTAAAGGTCGGACGTACGAAGGCTAAAAAATTTTATTGTTTTTTTTGAATTAGAGGATGACAGAGGAATACTCTAATTCAATTAAAAACAAAAAATTTTTTAGCCTGAGTAGGCCGACCGGGCGCGGGCTCTCACTTGGCCTCTCCCTACCTCGAAAAGACGTGGCTAAGAAAGGAAGATTGCCACGCCCGTTGGGCTCGCAATGACATGGAGGGAGAGTTAGCGCTCGATTCCGTATTTGCGCACTTTGCGATAAAGGGTGGCCTGCCCAATATTGAGCAGTTTGGCCGCCATGACCATGTTGCCCTCTAAATGCCGCAACGCCTCCGCAATGGCCGCCTTCTCAACTTCTTCGAGCGGGCTAATTTTTGTCTCTGAACTTTTGATCTCTACAACTTTACGTTTTTTACGAATCTCCAGCGGTAGATGCTTTAACTTCACCGTGCTGTCATTATATAATGCCACCACCCGTTGAATGGTGTTCTCCAACTCTCGCACATTACCAGGCCAATCATAACTCACCAATGCTTCAATCGCCTCATGATGAATTTCATGCATAATCTTTTCTTGCTCCCGCGCATAACGAATCAAAAAATGTTTGGCTAATAAGGGAATATCCGCCCGCCGTTCGCGCAACGGCGGCACATTCATGGGAATCACATTCAAACGGTAATACAAATCTTCTCTAAAGCGCCCGGCCTTCACCTCTTGTTCAATATTGCGATTGGTGGCCGCAATCACCCGCACATCCACTTCGACTTCTTCATTGCCCCCCACACGAAAAAAATGCTTTTCTTGCAACACGCGTAATATCTTGGCTTGCAAGGCCAGATCCATTTCACAAATTTCATCTAGAAAAAGTGTGCCGCCTTGCGCCCGTTCAAAGCTACCAATGTAACGCCGCTCGGCCCCCGTGTAAGCCCCCCGCTCATGACCAAACAATTCGTTTTCTAACAACTCATGCGGAATGGCCCCACAATTAATATCGATAAAGCGATGAGTGTTGCGGGTCGAGAGATGGTGAATGGCTGCGGCCACCAATTCTTTGCCCACCCCCGATTCACCTAAAACCAAAACCGTAGCCTTGGTTTTAGCAACGGTTTCGACAGTCTCAAATAATTGCAACATCGATTCACTTTGTCCCACAATACCCATGAAATTGCCCACGGGCTGTAACTTAGGCTCCATCTGATAAACTCGCCTAGTCAAGCGATAGCGATGGGCTTGGTGAAGCAAACGATCGCCCAAAGTTTCTACACCGGTAGGCAAGATCAAAAAATCGGTAATGCCTTGCTTCATAAATTCAACTGCCGTTGCCACCGGGGCTGTGGGTGTCAACACAAAGATAGGGATTTGATCATCCATTTCTTTTAATTCTTGAATCAAAGCTAATTCCACTTGGGTTGGTTCTTCGGCAAAATTTAACACCATCCCATCATATGAACCCTTCACCACCTTGGCCAAGAGTTCATCAACCGGCACACAGGTAACCACCAAGCCCTTTATTTTCAACTGTTGCAGAAGCGCTTCTGAAAAAGCATTCTTTCCATCCCAACACAAAATTTGTGGCATTTGCAGTTGCATGTTTAGCTCGATTTCCTAAATTCGTTCACATCAATATCGTATTTTTTCACAATCTTTTTAAAATTACTTCTGTCCATCCCCGCCCGATCGCTCGCCACTGAAATATTCCCCCGGGCTTGGTGCAAAATATTTTTAATATAGGTTTTATTGAAAATATGCAGGGCCCGCGTTTTGGCATCTTGATAAGAAAACTTGGTGAGATCTTCTTCTTTGTCATCCAACATATAAAAAGTAGAAGACAAAATTTTCACTGGCAGATCTTTGGCTTTAATTTGGTCTTCGGTAGCTAGCACCACACTGCGTTCCACCGTATTTTCTAACTCCCGTACATTCCCCACCCAGTGGTAACTTTGCAAAGCCTGCATACTATCAATCGAAAACCCGGTAATATTTTTGCCCGTCTTTTCATTATATTTTTTCAAAAAATGCTGGCATAGCAGGGGAATATCTTCGGCCCGCTCTTTGAGGCTGGGCATATTAATGCCAATAACATTCAAGCGGTAATACAAGTCTTCCCGAAAAGTCCCCGCCTTGGTCATTTCCAACAACTCTTTATTGGTCGCCGCAATAATCCGCACATCCACGTGTTTATTGTCGTTGCCGCCTACGGGTTTAATTTCGCCATTCTGCAACACCCGCAACAATTTTACCTGAATGCTTTGCGGGATTTCTCCAATTTCATCTAAAAATACGGTGCCGTGGTTACCTTCTTCAAAAAGCCCTTTTTTGTCATAATAGGCCCCGGTGAAAGAACCCTTGGCATGGCCAAAAAGTTCTGACTCTAACAAACCCTCGGGGATCGCTGCACAATTGATTACCACAAAGGGATTATTTTTACGCTTGCTGGTTTGATGAATGGCCTTGGCCACCAATTCTTTGCCGGTACCCGATTCGCCTTGAATCAACACGCTGGAGTTGGCAATCGAGATATTCTTAATAATTCGATAAATCTCTTGCATAGGTTTAGAGCGACCCATGATCCCTTCAAAACTATCCACGTCTTCGGTATTTTCTTCTAGTGATTTAACCTTCATCACTAAACGGTATTTGGTAATTGCATTGCGTAAGGTCAAGGTGACTTTATCGAGCGAATCAAAAGGTTTGGTTAAATAATCATAGGCCCCTGCTTTCAAGGCCTTTACGGCATTCTCCACGCTGCCTGAACCAGTAATCAAAATAACTTCGGTATTGAGTTGGGTTGATTTGACGTATTCTAAAATTTCAAACCCAGAATATTTGGGCAAATTAATATCGAGCAACACACATTCCACTTCGTGTTTCGACAAATAATCCATGGCCTCAATGCCATTTTTACAAGCCGCACAGCTTAACTTTTCGTTTTTAGCCACCCGTTGAAAAACTTTAACAATCGATTCTTCATCGTCGACAATTAACAAGGATGTGGTTTTTTTAGTACTAGGGCTTGATGTCATGGTTACCTCGATTGAGCCTTTTAATTTTTTCCACTAACGTGGTGCGATTTAAATGTAACAAGTGAGCGGCCTTGTTTTTGTTGCCCCCCGTTCTTTCCAAAGCTTTGGCAATGAGTTCATTTTCAAAATCACTCACCACCTCTTTGAACGATATCCCTTCATCTGAAATTTGCACGGATGTCATAACGCTGGTGGGCCCTTTTAAAAATTTTTGCAAAATATCTTGAGCCTTCAGCACAGCCCCGGGATAAAGCACCACCACCCGTTCAGCAAAGTTTTCCAACTCCCGCACATTGCCCGGCCAAGTGTAGGAATAAAGTAAGGCCATGACTTCAGGGCCGAGCACGGGTTCGGCCAACTGATTTTCTTGGGCATATTTTTTTAAAAAATATTCTAAGAGTAAGGGTATGTCGGCTTTGCGATCACGCAAGGGCGGCACGGGTATGGGGATAACATTCAAGCGATAATACAAATCTTCACGAAAATGCCCTGTTTGCACCACCTTTTCTAAATCTTTATGGGTGGCTGCAATCACCCGCACATCAACTTCGACTAATTTATTAGCCCCCACACTTTCAATTTTTCTTTCTTGTAAAACCCGCAGCAACTTGACTTGTAGTTTAGGGCTCATGTCGCCAATCTCATCCAAAAACAAGGTGCCGTGATTGGCTACTTCAAATTTTCCACGATGGTTTTCAATGGCTCCGGTAAAAGAACCTCGAGCGTGCCCAAACAACTCTGATTCTAATAACCCTTCTGGGATGGCCCCGCAATTCACCGTCACCAGTGGAAAGGCCCAGCGACTCCCCCGCTCATGGATTGCCCGAGCAACCATCTCTTTACCCGTGCCCGACTCACCCAAAATCAAAACCGTACTATCGGATTCAATCACCTTCCGCATGAGCGCAAAGACTTCTTGCATGGGTTGCGATTGCCCAATAATTTCTGGGAAATTCACCGGCCACCTCCTACTGCACGAATAGACTTTGGCAAATAAATTTTAAATAAAGTCCCCGCAGCAAGTTTGCTTTGCACTTCGATTTTGCCACTATGCGCCTGAATAATTTGATAAGTAATCGATAACCCTAGGCCAGTGCCTTGGCCCCGTGCCTTAGTAGAAAAATAAGGGTCAAAAATTTTAGGCAAATGTTCGGATGAAATCCCTGCACCATTATCTTCAAACCCAATCATCACCTCGTGTTTTAGGGATTCGGCAAAGATTCTCACCCAACCCTGGCCATTCACCGCTTGGCAGGCGTTGGTGAGCAAATTCAAAAATACTTGTTCTAAGCGATTTTCATTGCCCAACACACTGGGTAACTGGGTGGGCATTTCATTTTTAATTTCAATCTTTGAATCTTTCCACTGCGTACGCACTAAGCTCAAAACTTTTTCCATAACTTTAGAAAGCGAAACCGCCTTTTTTTCTAGCTTCGAAGCCGGCCTTGCAAAGGCAAGTAAATCTTCGATGATACGTTTACAAGCCAAGGCATTGTGTTCAATCTCGGTTAGGTCTTGATAAATCTGGCTTTCCGCAGCAAGTTCTTTTTTAGCCAATTGGGCAAAGGCCAAAATACCCCCCAAAGGATTATTGATTTCATGGGCCACCCCGCCGGCCAACAAGCCAATGGCCCCCAATTTTTCTGACTGAATCAGTTGTTCTTCTAATTCTTTAAGCCGGGTTACATCTTGGTAATGCACCACATAATGTTTTTCAGGGCTCGTGGGGTGCGGAGGCAAGGGATAGCTAAACGCCAAAAATTCACGGCCATCGGAAAAGGCATCGAGGTTTGATTTACCTTGCTGACGTTGCATGGGGCACCGGGGGCATGGGCCCGTGCGATGCGCAAAGACCTCGTAACATTTTTTCCCAATGATGGTCTGCACCGCTTGCCCGCTACTAGCGGCTAGGGCTAGATTAGCTCGGTCGATCTTATAATGTTCGCTCACCACCAAAACCGGGTCAACAATGGCATCAAAGGTTTTTTCCCAAAGATATTTGCCGCGAGAAAGAATTTCCACCAAGCGTTCAAGCTCTGCCACCCTATGATCAAGCTTGTCTTGTGCCATACTCATGAAGATACCTCGAAAAATGCTTTCAAAAGCCGGAAAAAAGCCTTATGAAACTTGGTACAGTTACGGTTTAAACCCAGACCCGAGGAACTATGTAAGAACTACCTGGGTAAAATTGTACTAGGTTGTCAGAATCTTGTCACCGTTTATCTTAACGATAAAAAATTTTTCGGTAACCGGTGTTAAAGACTCTGTCATTGCGAGGCGAGGCCGAAGCAATCTCTTAATTGTGTGAGATTGCTTCGTCGCTGACTCCTCGCAATGACAATCAATAATAACCTATTGTTTTTATTTAAAATTATTTATGGACAAACCCATCACTTACCGTGAGGCTGGTGTCAATATCGACGCTGGTAATGCCTTTGTAGAAGCCATCAAACCCCTCATTAAAACCACCCAGCGCCGCGAGGTTTTAACTGGCATCGGGGGTTTCGCAGGCCTCTTTTCCATCAATAAATTAAAGTATGAAGAACCGGTTTTGGTGGCCTCTACCGATGGCATTGGCACCAAACTCAAGCTTGCCATCGAATACAATTATTTAAGTGGCCTAGGCCAAGACTTGGTCGCCATGTGTGTAAATGATGTGCTTTGCACCGGCGCCGAACCGCTTTTCTTTTTAGATTATTTTGCCACTGGGAAATTAAAACCCGAACGCTCGGTAGAACTCATTCGCGGCATGACGGAGTCGCTCAAGGCCATCAACTGCGCCCTCATTGGTGGTGAAACCGCCGAAATGCCCGGGGTCTATCACGAAGGCGATTTTGACTTAGCCGGCTTTACCGTGGGCGTGGTCAATCGCAAAGATATCATCGATGGCAGCTCGATCGCCATTGGCCACAAGATCATCGGCATTGCCTCCAGCGGGGTGCACAGCAATGGTTTTTCATTGGTGCGCAAAATTCTTGCCAGCGCAGAGCTCGATGTTCACAAAACCTATCCTGGGTTTACCGAACCCTTGGGCCGCATTTTATTAGAACCCACTCGCATTTACGTCAACCCCATCCTCCACTTGAAAAACCACTACCCCCTGTATGGCATTTGCCACATCACCGGTGGAGGATTGATCGAAAATATCCCTCGAGTTTTACCCGAATCCTGCAAGGCCCATCTCAATTGGGGTTCTTGGCCGGTCTTACCCATTTTTGATTTTTTACAAAAACACGGCCGAGTCGAACAAAGCGAAATGATCCGAGTTTTTAATTGCGGCATTGGAATGATTTTGATTGTCAGCGCCCAAGACACCCAAGATTGCATCAGCATGCTACAAGGTTTAGGCGAACAAGCCTTCGAAATTGGAACCATCGAATCCCGTAAACCCAATGAACCCGATTTTATACTATGACCTTTCACATTGCCGTCCTCGCCTCTAGGCAAGGTTCCAATTTAGAAGCGATTTTAAAAAATATTCAAACCGGTCGTTTATCAGCTCAAACTAGCTGTGTGATTTCAGATAATCCAAAGGCCAAGGCTTTGAAGATTGCCGAAGCCCATCATGTGCCCACCCACATTATCGAAGCACAAAACCTAAATCGCGAAAATTTTGATAGACTTCTGATCGCAAAACTCCAAGAATACCCCATCGATTTAATCGTCTTAGCGGGATTTATGCGACTACTCACTCCAACTTTTCTAGCAGCCTATCCTAACAAAGTAATTAACATTCATCCTGCGCTGTTGCCCGCTTTTAAAGGCCTGCACGCCCAACGTCAAACCATCGAATACGGCGCTAAAATTGCGGGTTGCACCGTGCACTTTGTCGATGCAGGCACTGACTCAGGCCCCATCATTGCGCAACAGGTGGTCCCTGTGCTACAAAACGACACCGAAGCAAGTTTAAGCGAACGCATTTTAGTTTCTGAACATCAACTTTATTCTGAAGTGATTGAAAAATTCGCCCAAGGCAAGGTTCATCTCCAAGGGCGCAAGGTCAAAGTGGAATACTATTAACCGTCCCGTTACAGTATGGACATCTGACTTCAGCTCATGGCCTGCGACTGCGTCAGATTTCACAAAAAGTGCTCGACGTAGCCACAGCTACGCCTCCGCGCTTTTTGCTCATCTTCCTTGTCTCGGCTCATGATCTTATGTCATATATCCATACTGTAACGGGACGGTTAATAATAAAAGGAGTCTCTATGAAAAAATTATCTTTAACTTTGCTTACACTCACTTGTTTAATGTTATCCACCCAATCCTGGGCCCGAGAAGGTAGCTCAGTTGGGTTACTAGGCGTGGGAGATTTTTTTCTTACCGATGCCAACCCCCAATTAAAGATTGGCCCCGGCGGCGGTATTGCGATTGATTTTCGTTTCAATCAACGTTGGGCCTTAGAATCTGACTTTTATTTTAGCATCCACGATGGCAAGGGCCCCAATGCCGGTGACGATAGTCAATATCTACTGGGCATACCGAATGTTAATCTAAAATTTTATTTCATGAGCGAAGAAGCCAATATTGAACCCTATGCCCTAGCCGGTATTGGTCTTTACTTTTTGACCGAAGGTTCACGCGCTGATGGCACGGGTGGCGTTGGCATGGGCGCACAAGTAGGCTTAGGGGCCGACTTCTATGTGGCCGAAAGATTATCGGTTGGTTTATCGGCTCAATTTCGGTCGATTGGCCTGATTCAAAGCAACAGTAATTCCAGCGCCCTCATGGATTTTGGAATGACTGGCAATGTAATGTATCACTTTTAAATGGATGCCGGCTCGGGGGCCGGCATGACGTCATCCCGGGCTTGACCCGGGATCCATATATGAAATGCTATTATGTCTGAAAAATATTGTGATGTACTCATTGTAGGGATGGATTTGGCAGGGTTAATCACCGGCGCCTTTTTGGCCAAGCGCGGGCTGTCGGTGATTGTGCTCAACTTCGACAAAGAACTTGCGTCCACCAAAAAAGATATCCAACCCAATTTAGTCACCCACCTCGACAGCAAGCTGTTTAAAAGCATCTTAGGGCGGCTATCGATCATGGACCACGAATTAGCCGTCGTGCGCAAACTCTCTATCCCTTACCAAGTGGTTTTACCCAACCATCGTCTCGATGTCTTCACTGATCGCGATCTCTTTGAAAGAGAACTCAAGCGAGAATTTCCGTACGACTTTAAATTGGTTAAAGAATTTTATAGTTCCATGGATCTTTTTGAATCGGTACTCGATACCGAAACTTTGCAAGAATTAATTTTGCCTAAAACCTTTCAAGAAAAATGGAAATTTAAAAAATTTATTCAAAATAGCGGTTTAACCGAACGGCTTTCGAGTTATTTAGAAGATTTAAAGGCCAACCTCGACATCAAAACTTTTTTAGAAGCCCAACTGCGCTTTCTAGCCAGCACCTATTCTGACAACCCTTATACTTATGTTATTTCTAAGCTGCTCTCGAATGAAAACTGTGTACTCTACGAAGTTAAAGGTGGCATGGGTCGCTTAAAAAAGGTCTTTTTAGATAAAATCGAATCTTATTCGGGCGTGATTAAAAACAATGTTCACATCGAAGCCTTAGAAATTGAAAAACGCAAAATTCAAGGGATTCGCCTAGCCGGTTTTGAAGGCACCATTGGCTGCCGCTATTTATTGTGGAATGCCCGGGTCCGCAGCATTGAGCCGTTTATCCCCAAAAGTTTTTGGACCCACACCATGCTCAAACAAATTCGCTCGATTACCCCCAAACAATATCACTTTAGTATTCGTTACGAAATTAACCGAGACGAACTCCCCGAGGGCATGAAAGAAAATCTGCTTTTCATTGCCGATCCCAACAAACCCCTCACCGGGTCTAATTTTTTTCATGTTAATGTCTTTCAACCCACCGAACTTGCAAGCCATGCCCCTATTTTTCTAAACGTTTCTTATTTGTTAGAAGCCGAATTTTTGCATTCCCCCAAAGAATTTTTACAAGTCATCCACGACGAAATCAGCGACCACCTGCACCACCTCATGCCCTTTGCCGAAAGTTTAAGGCTCATCTTCCCCCTTGATCAACCCGCCACTCACGAACAAGAAGAAGGCAATTTATTATTCGCCCTAGAAAAAGACGATTTTGAAATCTTTCGCGAAAACGCCCAAGAAAACCCTATTTACGAAATCGTCCCCAAACGATTTACCGATCTTTTCCCTATTTCCAATCGCACTTTTTATAAAAATTTATTCCTCACCAGCCCCGAAGTGCTAGCCGCCTTAGGCTTTGAAGGCAAACTACTCTTAGGCCTCAAAACCATCGACCTCATTTGGCGAGAAATCGAAGTAAGCCGCAAAAAAGCCATCCGTCAACGCAAAATAGCTTAAGGGATTCTTTCGTAAACAGGAGAACAAAAATATTATTTGATGGGTTTGTTGAAAAATGCACTTTCTGTCATCCCTGCCCCTGCCTACGCAGGGGTAAACTCCGGCAGGGATCCAGTCTTTTTTTTCACTAAGTGAAAATAGAGCGCGATGAAAAAGTATTTTATTTATATTATGGCAAGTCGAAGAAATGGAACGCTCTATATTGGTGTAACTAATGACATAGTGAGAAGAGTTTATGAACATAAAAATGATCTGATTAAAGGATTTACTGAAAGATATAAAGTGCATCATCTTGTTTACGTTGAGGAAACTGATGATGTGAATGCAGCCATCACACGAGAAAAACAACTTAAAAAATGGAAAAGAAGTTGGAAATTAAGACTGATAGAAGAACTGAATCCAAAATGGAAAGATCTCTATGAAAAGCTTTTATGAAGTTTATCCGGCAATAAACAAACACATGACTGGATCCCTGCCGGAGTTTACCCCTGCGCAGGCAGGGGCAGGGATGACACACGCGCTATTATTTCAATAATTTTTCGACCTCACTATTTCTTCAATCTTTTAGTTGGTTCTTCGATGATATTTATTTCGAAGCGTTTTAAACACGCTCGATGCATCTTCTGAAAGATGCTTGTTAAGCAATCTACTCTGAATCAAACCCCTCAATCGTAAATAAATGATTTTAAAGATCAATAGCAAAAAATTACTCCTCTTCCGTAAGGTCATCTAGCAGATCGATGAGTTCTTTATCTTCTACCGTGGGGTGGGTCTGTTCTCCAGCGCGGGTAATTTTTTTCAACTGCTGGGCATCATTTTTATCTTCTTGCACATAAGTGCTCTTATTCATTTTTTGCAAGGCACGATTATGCTCAGCATAATATTCTTTTAATGCATCAGCATGAAAATGAATTTTGAGTTCCAATTCACGCAAACTCGAAGGCTTAGCGACTAACAAATCAAAAATAAAACCCTTAAATGCAGCATTGACCTTAATGCCTTGGGGGCTAATAAAACCTCGCTGTTGCATTTCTTTTAAAGTTTGTTTCCAATCATCTTCTTCTAAAGTGGTTAGATGAGACAAAACATTTTCATAAAATTGCTCAAGCCACTCTTTAGAAAAATTCCCCTCTTTTAAACGCGCTGGTTCAAAATAATCTTTTAACTTATCCCAACTAAAGGGCTTGGTAAATTCTTCAAAAGCTTCTGGCTCAATAACATAATGATCGCCCTTCCGATAACGAGCTAGCGATTTTTGCATTTTCACTTTAGGTAATTTTTGTGGATCCACCAACTTTAAGGTATAGAACCCATCCACATCTTCTGGCCACAAATGCAATCGTTCCGGATCCTCCGAATAAGAAAGCAGCCGCTCCCATAATAATCCCGAATTTAAGACCGATTTTTTCATAATATTGGTAACTATTTGTAAAAAGCCTTTTCGAAGCCGGAAGTGCAAAGTCTTGCCGAAGCGGGAAGAGGCTACCCGAAACCACTTTGCTCGTGGTTGAGGGAGCCTCTGCCGGATTCGGCAAGACTTTGCACTTCCGGCTTCGAAAAGGCGTGACTACGATGGGTTCTATATTCAAAACAACTTAAAAGTAGCATAAACCCCCATACTCAAAGCTATCGAACTCTTTAGTGTGATCGCCACAACACGCGTAGCCAACACCGCACAGGCCGCCACAAAACCTTCACGAAAATCTTTCGTCACCACCCATTCATAAATGAGCGCCCCCAAAAAGCTACCTAGCAACACCCCCACCAAAGCCCCTACCAAAAAGAAAGCCGCCCCCAAGATGACCCCCACTAACCCACCGATAAACGCCACCACAATAGCGCCATTGCTCACCTTCACCGTTTTGCTCCCAAAAGTCCCCACCACAAATTCAACCAACTCCCCCAACAACGCCAACCCCAATAATATCCCCAAAACCCATAATGCATGGGTCTGCCCCTGATCAAAGGGAAAAAAGAAAGCATAAACAACGGTGCTTAAAAAAATCAGCCAGGTCCCCGGCAAAGTCACCAAAACCAACCCAAACCCAACCAAATAAATAAAAATCAATAAAATCGAAAATGCTATTTGCATATATTTATACTGTCATACATGGATCCCGGGTCTAGCCCGGGATGACGTAATGTCAGAAACTATTATAGACGCTACTGGCGCAATCTTTGAAAAATTTTTACTGAGGCTGCTGACAAAGCCATCGCGGAAGCTTCGACCTCATATGGATGACGTTATGGGCTTTCTGTCATTGCGAGCCCAACGGGCGTGGCAATCCCACCGGTTAGACAGAAGGGATTGCTTCACCCTGCTGGGTTCGCAATGACAGAGGAGCCCGCCGCGGACCCTGTCCCGAGGCGCATGCGCTGGAGCGCCGGCTTTGTCAGCAGCCTCAGTAAAACTTTTTCAAAGATTGCGTACCACCAAAGACGCCTCTGTTACAGGCCTAAAACTTTTGCGATGAATGGGCGACGGTCCCATTCGATTCAATTCCTCAAGATGCAACTTAGTCCCATAACCTTTATGAACAGAAAATTGAAACGCTGGATAATTTTTTTCATATTCCGCCATCAATCGATCACGATGCACCTTGGCTAAAATACTAGCCGCCCCAATATTGACACTCCGCCCATCGCCTTTGATCAAACAACGTTGGGGGGTTTTAATACCTAAGCCCCTATTCCCATCAATCAAAATAAAATCAGGAGGGGTTTTTAAAGCAGCAATGGCCTGCCGCATAGCTTCAAGTGAAGCATGCAAAATATTCAGCTCATCAATGATTTGGGGGGAAATTTCGACAATCGCAAAGGCAAAACTTAAACTTTGAATGATCGGGAAAAGCGCTTCGCGTTTTTCAGAAGAAAGTTTTTTAGAATCATCGATCCCTTGAATAGGGCAAGGGATAGGCAATACCACCGCCGCTGCCACCACAGGCCCGGCCAAGCACCCTCTGCCAACTTCATCAACGCCTGCAATCAAGCGATAACCCTGTTGGGAGAAAGTTCTTTCAAACCATTCTTTATCAAGTGGATGTAAAGAGAGGAGTTCTTCTTGCTTCACAAGCAAACTCCAAAGATTGGATGGCCTCAGAAGGCCATCCAATCCCTGTTTTCAAAACTAAATATTAGCGATTAATAGCGTCTGGGACCGCGGGGGCGACCTGAAAAATCACGTCTGCCACCACCACCGCCACCACCATTTTTATTCATCGGGCGGGCTTCACGGACCACAATATTACGACCACCTAAGCTGGTTCCATCTAACTTACCAATGGCTTCATTCGCGGCTTCGGCACTTCCCATTTCGACAAAGGCAAATCCCCTTGACCGACCTGAGATCTTATCAGTAATAATTTGAACATTAGCCACCTCGCCAGTAGCGGCAAAGGTGTTTCTTAATTCGTCTTCAGTGACTTGAAAGGGTAAATTACCCACATACAATTTTTGATTCATGAAATCTATCTCCAAAATAAAAAGCCGAAACCGGCCGTAATAGTTTAATTGACCGGGGATCATTCCCACGTTTACACTTATTTGTCAAACCCCAAATCCATCACTTCAAGTTAGATCGCTATTGATTGTAAAAAACCATCGTCCCATTACTGGAGTTTAAGTCTTTGATGAGCAAATGACCTTCCCTACTAAAAATAATATGGACATGATTTGCAGAAACCGTTCTCCCTTCTGAACTCGAAAAGTGTTCCCTTCCAACAATAATTTCTTGCCCAGGGGACAATCTGGCCACCCTTCTGTTTTGACGATCAACCAATTCCAAACGTTCACCCATAAAAATGACATTTAAAAATTCCCGCCCTAGTTGAATACGATACCCTATATCTAGGGGCTCATAGGCGTGGAAATGATCTCCGTTGAGCGGGTGACCCAACGTGCCTGTAAAGGCTAACAATCCCTTCTCGGCAGGCTCAGGAATCCGCGTCTCCTTCAAGACTCGCGTGCCGCTGCGAGAAGCTAAATCTTCCAAAGCAACCGTACTACCATCGCGATGGAAGGCAATCTTCAGGTGACGCCCCGAAACAGAAGCAGGAAGTTCATCTGAAACCAAACGACCCAAAACATATTCACCTCCCGGGGAAATACCCTCTCTTAAAGAAACCGGCAATCCACTGCCCAACACAATGAGCTTACGACCCTTACGATATATTTGTACCTCATACCCGTCTAAACTAACCCGCAAGCCTTGAGTTGCATCCAAGCTATAATGATAAGTCACTCGGTGCTGAAGCCGCCCTTCAATCCCTTCAACCCGTTGACCGCCTTGCAACAAATAAACATCGCCCAAGTAAGTGCGCATAGCCGCCCGATCGTACCTTGCAATCTCTACCCGAGAGAAAATCTTGTAAAAATCATCAAAGCTCATGATATGTTCTTTACCCGTATCATGGGGATTGATCACCGTTACCGTACGATCCTTAGCATCTACTTGGGTCACCACATAGGCATGTTGCTGCACAAAATAGCGGGCCTTATCCATAAAATAAACTTTTTCAAATCCCCGGCGACCACTAGGCACCCAATAATACCATGGTGTTTTATAATCAACCGGTGTAGCCGCCCATAAAATATGATTCCCTGGGTCTTTGGCAAAATCTAAGAGAACGTTTTCTACCTTGGTGCGACCAAAATCCAACATTTCGCTAAAAGGCCCTCGCTGGTAATTATCGACCATTTCGTGGTGGTGAAATCGGCCCAATAAAATATCAAAAGCCTCGTAACCAAACCCCCCTTGCATAAGAGCCGCTGTCTCACCTTCCTGGCCTCCTCGCTTCTGTCGGGTGACTTTACCCAAAGCTCGTTCTAAAATGCGATCACCCAGGGCCCCGGAAGAAAATCGAAATGTTTCGTATTGCCCCGTGAAACGATCGCGTCCCCTTTGTTTACCTCGACGAATTTCTTTGACTGATACAAAGACCGGGTTAAAACTATCGGGAAAAGTAACTTCCCAACCCTTGTCTACTTTACGAATCATCTTCGCGATAAGATAGGGGGCCAGTGGTGTTTGTTTAAAACCATATAAAGTAGATACCAAATGACAGTCACCTATCCTGCCCTGCCGCAAGTGTGAGATGTCCAAACCCTTCGGGTATAGTTCGGCAAGCAGCTCTCGCTGAGAAGGGGTCAGGTCTGGTAATTGGTCAAAATAGGCCCTTGCATCAAAATGACGATAATCCATCCAATGTCGAATGCGTCTGACCCCACGTTCGAACGCTAGTTTGGCTTGATGCCGATGGTGCACCATCAAAACCAAGCACCCCACCAGTAAAACTCGAGAACCATAAAATAATACGTCATGGGCTATCTGTTGAACAATTTCCCATCCCCCTAGCAATGCCGCTGAGTACAATGGTGTGGAAGCAGGTTCGAGATCGGACGGCTTGGGCGTTTGATCACGAACCTCAATTTTGTCTTTTTCCACCAGAAAAATCTTTTTTCCATCGACTTCGAGGGAATAAACCCCTGGTTTTAATTCAGTCAATGAAACACCCATCACCCTCAATTGCTTGATCGTATTTTCATCCACCACAAAGGTAAATTCACCCGTTCGTTGCATGCTCACTTGGCCAGCCGCCGCTAATTGTTCGGTCTGCTCCCTCTCCACTGCCACATCTTCTAATGCCCCTTCATGGCGATACTCATTGCGCACAGAACCGATGATCCTGGCACGTTCCGTCAATAACTCTAAATATCGAACAAAAAACTTAACCCGGTCTTGGGGTTCAAAAGAGGCTTTACCCAATTCGACTTCCGCTAAATATTGCATCAATTCTTTTTGAAGTTGTTCGGCCTCGGCCTCATTAACCTTTAAGGCCCGATAGGTCTCTTCTCCCAAAATACCTTTTTCGATTTGGGCATTGGCGAATTTTGTTACAGGCTTGGCTGCAAAATTGCCTACCTTCAAACCCAATAAAAACAAAGCCTGCTGCCCTAAACTCTCGGGGCTTAAATTCTCAATCAACACCCCCAAGGGATCAAACTCTTCTTTCAAAGCTAAGCGAATATTCCCTTCTAACAAATTCCATCCCGTAAAATATTTGAACTCCGCGCCAAACATGCGGACATGAAACTTAATTTTATTCCACAGCGTTGAACCTGCTAACCATTGCTTAAATTCGGCCTCTAATTCTAACTCAGTAAGCTCACGCCCGGTTCTTTGCAAAAACCGCGCGGCTAACTGGCCTTTGACAGAATCAAGAAAAGATTTCATCCCTCGGGCAATCGCACCAAACATCCCTAACGTAAGCACTAAATCACGCCCATGCTCCATCAAGCCCTTGGTAGGAATCTCGCGGCCTTGCAGCACAGCGTATCCCATCCCCAAGGCCTCATGGCTAAAGTACCAAAGGGTCCCATTGAGTAAAAATCGGCTGGTAACACTCAATGTCCAAACCGTGGCAGCCCCATCCGTCAACACCGTCGCAATCATGGTCGCTGCAATCACGATAGCAAGGCTTATCCAAAAACTAACTTCGTTTTCTTCCCTTTCCTTGGCAACAATCTCGGCAAACTCTTCTCCTAGTGTGGCCCGCAATGGGCTGTGGTAACATTCCAAAAATAAAGCCCGGGCCTTTTCGTACTCATCTCCTTGATATAACCTTAAGGCCCTTTCATAATTGATCACTAGCTCTGGAAAACCTGCAATGTCGCGGTGTGACGCAAATAATTTTTGAGCCATGGCCTGAGTCACGCGAAGTTCGGATTCAATAACGTTGGCTAAGGCCTTGCGTTCAATTTGTTCGCGGATAGGCTTGAGTAAAGTCTCAACCTTTTCTTGCGTAAGATCAGTCCCTTGTTTATTAAGCTTCTCAAAAAGCTCATCCACCTGCTCACGCTCTACTTGGCTTAAACCCACTACCTCTAGTTCTCGGGTCACCCGCATCTTCAAATGCAAAATTTGAATCTTCTGCTGCGTAAGGATTAAACCACGAATCTCATCGGCCACATCCACATAATCACTAACCCCTTTATATTTTTCTTCAAACCGTTCCCATTGTTCTTTTAATTGAACCGCATATCCATCACCTACTTCATGAAAATATTTGCTCGATGGTTCCAAACAACCTGCTGGATCACTACAATTGCCCTCCTCATCAGCATAGGATCCCACCCGATCTTCGTTATTATATCGCTCTGCGCTCTCTTCCATCATCCCGGTTGCATGTTGGATGTCTTGGGTTTCCCCCAACCTTCTTAAATATTCCTCTTCCCGAGGGCTTAAACCAAGTTTCCCTGCCTCCTCCCATAACTTGGTCTTCTCGGCCCTTAATTCCTCAACCACGGCACTTAAAATCGCATCTCTTTCGGCACGGCTCGGCTGTGAATCCTTCTCTAAGGTCTTAAGCAAGACCCATAATCCTTGCCCTGCTTTCATTTCACGGCTCAATTCATCGATGGCCTTGCGATTATCCAAAACTCTCTCGGTAGCAGGATCTAAACTAGCCTTCTCCACAAATTCAAAGAAGGTCTTGAAGTCGGCCTGTTGGAGAATGGCTGTTTCTTCTTCAATAAAACGCAGCACCCCCTCGTAATCCTCCCCTTGCAGCTTCGCTAAAAAATCCTCCCAACCCCCTGCATACTCACCATCCAAAACACCCTGCCCATGTTTGCCAAACAAAACACGCAAACCCTTGTCAAAATCGGACTTTCTCCCAACGGTCATCCGCTGATAAACTTGGCTGTAGGCCTCACCATTTAAATAAGCGTAAGGTGTTTTGGCTCGATCACAATTTTCTTCGCAATGATAATCTCCTTGCACAGGTTCTAAACCATGCTTCACGGGCAAAGCCGCCATCATCCGGTGGGCATGGGCCAGCTCAACCTTGCGTTCTAAATGATCGGCCAATTCTTTTAAGATGAAAAATTTACGCTGGGCTTCGTGATATAACGCTGAATCTTTCAACCGCAGGGACAAAAGAATTTTACCTCGCACGCCATCGACTAATTTTGAATGAGTATATTCATGGCCAGCAGGCCTCTTCCTATCGGGCTCGGCAAATTTTAGTTGATTGACCTCAATCCACAAATACAGTTGCCCCAATAACAGTTCTGACTTAAGTTTAACTTCTTCATTGCTGTTTTTATTTTGTTCCGATAATTCAAAAACCCTTTCTCGAACCACCATCCCCATTTCTGCATCAAGATGGTGCTCTTCAACCAAATTGAGTGCCTCTTCTAACAAAGCATCCGTAAGAAGATAATCCGCCGTAACCGAGGCCACAGAAAAAAATTCTCTCGCAAACCAAGGCACCTGAAATGCCAAATGAGAAAATCCATCGGTCACCTTTTTAAATTCATCGATGATGTTCTTAGGAAAATCAGAAGATCCATGAGCGAAAGGTTGATGAAGAGATGCCTCGTCGACCCAATCTTCTTCAAAAAGAACTGCCCCTAGTAATGCTAACCCTACAGGTAAAACCATATTCCCCCAATTAGTACCATTCTACCCAGTCCAACTTGAGCGTGCAGAAATTATGCCACAACTTGACTATTTACTACTTTGTAATCATTGACCTTTTCGTGAGTCGTTCAGGCATATCTCTTGAGTTTGGGGACAAAAAACCCCAATTTACCCCTAAAAGACGTCTTTGATGAGGTAGGGAGGTTTAGTATTTAGGCCGGGGTTTGAAAAATTCGATGGAAAGGGGATACACAAAGCTCTTACCCTTCTTGGCCCGGCAGGCCGCCATAATGATAAAGATGGGCGAAGCCAAGATCCAAAGCAAATAAACACTCCCCAAAATAATCCGCACCCAATCGTTGCGAATAAAGAAAATTAATAAAATAAATAAAATCGTATAAACGATAATAGAAAGATTGTAATTCATGGCCGCCTTGCCATGTTCGTCAACCAATAGTGAATCTTTATGGCGAGTGAGCCAAATAATAAAGGGTCCCAAAAATTGGGCCATGGGAATCCAACAGGCCAACAACGCACTCAAGTGGCACCACATGGCCCAATTTAAATCTTGCTCTAAACCAATTTTGCGGTATTCAAATTCTTGCATGGAATTTTAAACCCAACTACCCTTGATTGACGCTTTATTGTAAGATTTTAGCCGCAACAACTCAATTAAAAAAAATCACAACTCTCTTCAATAAATGACGATAATCAGAGGAGTAGAAAAGCTGGGGGTAGAAGGGGTTTAAAAATGAGTCCTCCCGTTCCGGCCTCAGCTTCGGTAAGTATAACTAGCACAATCACTCCTCCTCACGAAACAGGTCCTTCACCACAAGCTTCTCCTTGCGAAAGTTTCAACCCCGCTCAAATCGCTAATCAATTACTTCAACTTTATAATTCTTCACCACCTTATGCAACCGACAGTTGGATTAGAGCCTTTCCTTATTCCACAAGCGCTGCCGCAGCCTCTACTGCATACTACTGGCTAAAGGAGGGTTTATCCTCTTATCAACCCCAATTTTCTCTGATGTGGACCTATGCCATTGGCAAGAATAAAAATGACGAATATGCACCCATCCCACGGGCTTACCTAAAAACTTCGGTCTGTGATCATACTTACATTACCGATCTTACCAACAAACTTCATATTGTTCATCCTTTGCTGAATTACTTAAGTATTCTTGAAAATCGTTACATGGGCCCAGGGGCTTGGTTAATCAATTCGCCTGATGATTTTGTTGGAGCTAATGTCAGGGATGCAACATTGAGCTTATTCGATTTTCATCTTTTCACTGACGTAAAATATTTCTTGTCTGATTCTCCTTACCTACATCCTAAGTTTGAACAAGTCATTCCCCCAGGAACTCCTAAACTAAGTTACGAAGCAACAGCATGGAAGGCTGCGCTGCACTATTATAAATTAAGAAGGGCCTTTGGCCTTTATTAATTTTTCCACTACCGTAGGATCGGCCAAAGTTGACACATCCCCCAAATGTTCTAAATCCCCTTCTACAATTTTTCGTAAAATGCGGCGCATGATTTTACCGCTACGGGTTTTGGGTAAGCTATCGGCAAACTGAATGACCTCCGGCACGGCAATGGGGCCAATGCTGTTACGAATATGTTGGATCAATTTTTTGCGCAATTCATCGGTTGGGGTTTGGCCTTCGACCGGTGTTACAAAGGCATAAATGGATTGCCCTTTGATAGGATGCGGCATGGGTACCACCGCAGCCTCGGCCACCAAATCATGCCCCACGAGAGCACTTTCCACCTCAGCGGTTCCCAAGCGATGGCCAGAAATGTTCACCACATCATCAATGCGTCCCATCAACCAATAATCGCCATCTTCATCAATTTTACAACCATCACCGGTAAAATATAAATTTTTATAAGTCGTAAAATAAGTTTGAATAAACCGTTCATGATCGCCCCACATGGTGCGCGCCATACCGGGCCACGGTTTTTTAATACACAACTTACCTCCCTCGCCCGCTTCACACTCCAAACCATCATCGCGCAAAATCACCGGTTCAATGCCAAAGAACGGGTGCCCTGCACTGCCCGCTTTTAAAGTATGCACGCCGGGAAGCGGGCTGATCAAAATCCCACCCGTTTCGGTTTGCCACCAGGTGTCGACAATGGGGCAACGCTTTTTACCAATATGTTCATGATACCAAACCCAGGCCTGGGGATTAATCGGTTCCCCCACGCTACCTAACAAACGTAATGAACTTAAATCGTATTGCGCAGGCCAATGCTCGCCTTCACGCATCAAGGCGCGAATGGCTGTGGGCGCGGTATAAAAAACCGTCACCTTATGTTTTTGAATCACCTGCCAAAACCGACCCGCATCGGGATAAGTGGGAATGCCTTCAAACATCAGCACCGTCGCCCCATTCGAAAGCGGCCCATAAACTAAATAAGAATGGCCGGTCACCCAGCCCACATCGGCCGTGCACCAGAACAAATCATTTTCATGGTGATCAAAAATATAATCGTGAGTTAAGTTGGCAAACAGCAAATAACCGGCACTGGTGTGCAACACGCCTTTAGGCTTGCCCGTAGAACCGGAGGTGTAAAGAATAAATAAGGGTTGTTCGGCTTCAAAGGGCAGCGCTTGGTGACTCGTTGAACTTTTTTCTATCAGTTCGTGCCACCACAACTCACGCGTACTATTTAAATTACATTCGCCTATGCCTCTTTTTACCACGATCACCTTTTCGATCGAAGGACAGCCTCGCAAGGCTTCATCTGCAATTTTTTTAAGGGGAATTTCTTTGCCACCCCGATAGCCTACATCGGCCGTGATCAACAATTTGCATTGAGCATCTTGAATGCGATGTTGCAGCGCTTGCGCCGAAAATCCCCCAAAGACCACGGAATGAATGGCGCCAATCCGCGCGCAAGCGAGCATGGCGATCGCAGCTTCTGGAATCATAGGGAGGTAAATACAAACTCGATCGCCCTTTTGTATACCTTGTGCAGTTAAAACATTCGCCAATTGGCAGACGGCTTGAGTTAATTCACCGTAGGTGATTTTGCGCACCTCTTCGTCACGTTCCCCCTGCCACAAGATGGCAATTTTATTTGCCCGCACCGGCAGATGACGATCTAAACAATTAGAGGCTACATTCAAGGTGCCATCTTCAAACCACTGCTGCGAAAGCTTGCCCTTAGCCACATCCCAATCATAACGAAGGCTTTGACTAGGAAATTTTTTCCAGTTTAATCGCTTGGCCTGTTCTAACCAAAAGGCCTGCGGTTCCATTAAAGAACGAACATAGAGGGTTTCAAATTCTCGCTTTGATTTTAGGTTGGCCTGCTCAACAAAGGCCTTAGGTGGCGGGACTTTAAGTACATCCGCAGCTAACGATTCAATAAAAGTGGGAGAGTCTGGCATAAAAGCCTCTACCTCTGTCATTGCGAACCCAGCAGGGTGAAGCAATCTCTTCTGCCCAACCGGTGGGATTGCTTCACCCCAAGGGGGTTCGCAATGACATATACTAAAAAAATTAAGATTGAAATTTCTCTTAATACGTATATACAATGAACAAAGTATGAGGCTACGATCGCAAAAACTAGCTAAACAGTCAATCATATTGGGCTTGGCCTTGGTCGTACTCTTACCCCTCTTGGGCCTATGCCAGGAGCTATGCCGCTCGCCCCAAGCTCGAGCTGTAACAGTTGCCAAAGAAAGTTCCCATTGCCATCGCCAAGCCTCTGCACCAACCCAAGCCAAAGAAACCCCCACCTGTTGTAGGCATGACGCAAAAACTGTGGGCTTGTTGTTAACAAAACCAGAAACTGTGAATCATGATTTGTTTACTTCTACCCCATTGATGTTAGCCGCCAATGAATTTTTAAATTCTTCTGAAACCTCGCTTAAAAGCAACGGGTTGGCCTTTCAGCCGCCAGGCCCTCATCTGTTCTTAAAACATCAGCATTTTTTAAATTGAGATCATTACCGCTCTAGTGCAAAGTGGTTCGCAAACCATTTTAAAACGGTAATTTTCTATGCGTTATCCAAAAATTTTCTTGTGGATTGGGTTATGTTTACTCGCCTCCTTTCAACTGAAGGCTGAAGACGACCCCAACTTAAAAAAATTAATTGAGCAGGCCTTGCAACAAAATCCTATGTTGCAAGAGGCCAAGCATCGCCTCGATGCGGCTCATTATAAAATTCCCCAAGCTGGGAGTTGGGATGACCCCATGCTCATGGTGATGGTCGAAGACATTCCGTTGGCCAAATATGGATCCCCGCAAAACTCCATGACCATGATCGAAGCTGGGATTGAACAACGATTCCCCTTCCCCGGAAAAAAATCAACGGCCAAGGCCAAGAGCACTCTTGAAGCCAAAGGCTATGGTTATGAATTGGATCAAGCCCGCAATGAAATTATCTGGCAACTCCGCGACACCTATTATCAACTCTACTTGGTGACCCGAAGCATCGGTATCTTTCAGCGCAATCAAGGTTTGGCCAGCTCTGCCGTACAAACCGACCAAACCAAATTGTCGGCCGATCTTTCCACGCAACAGGATGTGTTAAGATCCCAAATCGAACGGGATGAATTGAGCAAAGAAATTCTCGACCTGCAAAAAGATAAACAAATGTTGCAGGCCAAACTCAACACCCTGATGGCACGGGATGTGCGCACGCCCATTAACTTGCCCAAGCGGCTGGGGCTGGCAAGGTTGCCTTATTCCAACGCTGAACTGGTGAACCGCATGCTGCAGCAATCTTATGTGCTCAAGGCCAATGAGCAATGGGTCGAAGCTGCCAAAAAAGAACATCGCATGGCCAAACTCGATTACTATCCCGATTTTGACGTGGGTGTTTTTTATCGAAAATTTGACTTGTTGGAACGAGAACCCGGCATGGGTGAAGATTTTATGAAGGCAGCAGTTAAAATCCCTTTGCCCATCTTTGCCGGTACCAAGCAAAGTAAACGGGTGCGCGAAACCGCTAGCCAGTACCAAGAAACCCTAGCCAAAAAAACCAAAACTGAAAATGACTTGCGTTATGAATTGGAGGAAACCCTAGCTGAGCTCACCCGCGCGGCTAAGGTGTATAGCTTAGTTGCAGGGCGGCTGCTGCCGCAATCGAGGATCGCGGTCGACAACGCCCAAGTGGCTTATCAAGCGGGTTCGGTGCAGTTTACAGACATTCTCTTAAATCTGCAAAAAGTATTCCGCTATGAAAATGACCTGCTCCAAGCCGAAGTCGATCACGCCCGGGCCAGAGCTAAACTCCTGTTCCTGATAGGTGAGTCAGAATAAGGAAACAAATCATGAAACCGAAAAATAAGTTGATTATTTTAGCACTGCTCATAGCAGGTCTCGTGGGCACGATAGGCTTTTATGCCTATCAACACTACACCAAAGGGCCAAAACATGACCATGAAATGCAGGCCGAAGAATATTGGACCTGCCCCATGCACCCGCAGATCCATCAATCAGGCCCTGGCCAATGCCCCATTTGTGGCATGGACCTGGTACCTGTAAAACCCAAAAAGAAATCCGCACCGACGCAGCAACATGAAGGCGATACTTCGAAGAATGAAGGTATCGAAATCGACCCTGTTTTGGTGCAAAACATCGGAATTAAAACCGATACCGTAACGGTGAGGCCGTTAAACAAAATCATCTTTACCTATGGAAGGGTCGCTCACGACCCTTCCCTCTGGGTCGCTCAAAATGAATATCTGGAGGCCTTAAAACTGGGCAACCCTGCCTTGATTCAATCGGTAGAATCCAAGCTTCGCTTCATGGGCTTATCGGACGAATGGATTAAAAATTTAAGAAAAAAGCGTAAAGCCGATTTGGGCCTTCACCTCCCTAACGATAAAGAGCCCCCTCTATTTGAAGCCTATATTTATCAATCTGATTTCAACGCTATCAAGGTGGGGTTACCGGTTAATATTTTAGATCAAGATGGTCAGCTCTTGCAAAAAGGCGAAATTGAATCAATCGCGACGGTGCTCGACCCTGAAACCAAATCACTCAAGGTGCTCATTCGTGCCAAAGAATCGCTGCACGTAAAATCCAATACTTTTATGCAATTTAAAATCTTCATCCCTTTGGGGGAAAAGCTGAGTGTGCCCCAAGAGGCCGTGCTGTTCTTTGGCGACCACAATATGGTTTATGTCAAACACGAGAATCACTACATCACCAAAAAAGTTGAAGTGGGGCAAGAGGCTAATGGTTTTTACGAAATCATCTCAGGGTTAGAACCTGGCGAAATAATTGTCACCAACGGAACCTTTTTAATCGATTCCGAAAGCAAGATTAAAATGGGAACCGGCAGCTCGCATCAACATTAAAGACACTGTCATCGCGAGCCCAACGGGCGTGGCGATCTCACACTAAGAAAGAGATTGCTTCGTCGTTACACTCCTCGCAATGACAGACAAATATGCTCATTTCAAAATTAATTGATTTTAGTTTTAAAAGACCTGGCACCATATTTTTCATCGTCGCACTTTGCATTATTTGGGCCATCTTTGCGATTAGCAAAGTCCCTTTGGATGCCATCCCGGATTTATCTGAACCACAAGTGATTATCTTTACCGAATGGAAGGGCCGCTCGCCCGATCTCATCGAAGACCAAATCACCTACCCGGTTGTTTCTTCTCTTATGTCAGCCCCCAAGGTCAAAGTAACCCGTGGGCTATCGATGTTTGGCATGAGTTTTGTTTACGTCATTTTTGACGATGGCACCGACATTTATTGGGCTAGATCGCGAGTTTTAGAATATCTCACCCAAATTACTGATCGACTACCCGAAGGCGTCAATCCCATCCTGGGCCCTGATGCCACCGGTGTGGGCTGGATCTTTCAATATTCGCTCGTTGATGAATCGGGGCAAAATTCCATTGAAGATTTGCGTTCTTTTCAAGATTGGAAACTGCGTTATTTGCTCAAAGCCATCCCCGGAGTTGCAGAAGTAGCAAGTGTTGGCGGGTATGTTAAAGAATATCAGATTCAAGTCAACCCCATGGCGCTGGCTCAATATAAGTTAAACTTAGATGAAGTTATGGATAAGGTTCGCGCTAGTAACCGCGATGTGGGGGGCAGAACTTTAGAATTAAGCGAACGCGAATATTTTATCCGTGGTTTAGGTTATATTAAAAATATCGAAGATATTGAAAATATCCCCCTTAAAAGTAACCCCACGGGCGATGCCGTGCTTATCAAGCACATCGGCAAGGTGGTGAAGGTTCCTGATATTCGCCGCGGTGCCATTGATCTTAATGGCAGAGGCGAGGCCGTAAGCGCCATTGTGGTGATGCGCTATGGAAACGATGCCTATTCCCTCATTCAAAAAATCAAAGACACCTTAAAAAGCGTAGAACCTAGCCTGCCCAAGGGCAGCAAGATTGTCATCACCTACGATCGCTCGAAGGTGATTGGCAATTCGATTCGTACTCTAAAGACTGAACTTTGGGATGAAATGATTGTGGTGGCACTCGTTATTCTAGTGTTCCTTTGGCATTTTCGTTCTTCGCTCATTCCCATTTTTATTTTACCCATCTCCGTGCTTTTTTCGTTCATCCCGATGTATTACTGGGGGATCAATTCCAACATTATGTCTTTAGGCGGGATTGCCATTGCCATTGGTGCTCTGGTTGACTCGGCGATTGTGGTGATTGAAAACGCCCACAAGGCCCTTGAGCATTGGCGCGAACAAGGTGAAAAAGGTAACCTCCTCGACGCCCTTCTGCAAGCCGTCAAAGAAGTGGGCACCCCGATTTTCTTTGCCTTGTTGGTTATGGCGGTTTCGTTTTTACCCATCTTTGTCTTGGAGGGGCAAGAGGGCAAACTCTTTAAACCCCTAGCCCTTACCAAAACCTTTTCTTTATTTTTCGGTGCTGTGTTAGCGGCCACCTTGGCCCCTGCCTTGGTACGTTTTTTCCTCAACCTGCCCAAACCCCTTAAATTAAAAAATCCTAGGGCAAGTAAAATTGTCAACTTTTTTTGGACAGGCACCATTACTTCGGAAGAAAATCACCCCATCAGCGCACGACTTTTTAAAATTTACACCCCCGCCCTAGATTGGGTTTTGAAAAGACCTTTTAAAATCGCCATTGCAAGTTTGCTCATCATCTTAACCATCATCCCTTTTTATGCAGGCATTCCCTTACCTTTATTCAACAAAATATTCCCCGGCCTTAAAAAAGAATTCATGCCTTCACTTAACGAAGGCGACCTGCTTTACATGCCCACCACTCTGCCCGGCATTTCCATTGAAAAGGCCAAAGAGTGGCTGCAACAACAAGATAAGCTCATTTTACAATTTAAAGAAGTGGCTACCATCTTTGGAAAGGCTGGCCGTGCGGAGACTCCAACAGACCCGGCACCTTTGTCGATGGTCGAAACGGTTATTCAATTGCACCCTCAAGAAGATTGGCCCGAAGTTTATCATGAACGTTGGTATTCAAACTTTGCCCCCAACGGAGTGAAAATTTTCTTACGCCCCTTCTGGCCTGAAATGAAACCACGCAATTGGCAAGAATTGGTAAAAGCTTTACAAAACACCATCCAACTCCCCGGTACTAGCAATGCTTGGGTTTTTCCCATTAAAACGCGCATTGATATGCTCACCACCGGAATCCGCACCCCGATTGGAATCAAAATTTATGGGGATGAACTCAACGAATTAGAAAAAATCGCCGTTGAGATTGAACGGGTTTTACTCAGTAACCCAGAATTTAAACCCATCACCCGCTCTGCCATCGCAGAACGAAGCCTGGGCGGTTTTTACATTGATATCAAACTCAAACGCGACCGGCTCGGCGCCTATGGGATTGGGTCAATAGAAGAGGCCAACTCTCTGATCGAAGGGGTCTTAGGTGCCGAACCTCTCACCACCACCATCGAAAAGCGCGAACGCTATTCCGTAAGTTTGCGTTACCAACCCCACTTTCGTTCGAGCTTTGAACAAATTAAAAATGCGTTGATTACGTCGAGCAATGGCTCTCACATCCCTTTAAGCGAAGTGGCCGATGTCAACATCGTGCAGGGCCCGGCCATGATCCGTAACGAAAATGGCCTTTTATCATCGTGGGTATTTGTGGACTTAGACGAAGAAGTTGACATGAGTGCCTATGCTGAAAAGCTAGATGATTTCTTGAGAAATTCTTCTTTATTACCCGAAGGTTACACCTATAAAATTAGTGGACAATTTGAACATTTGAAACGCGCTGAACGTCGCCTCTGGATGGTCATCCCGCTGACCCTGCTGATTATCTTTCTATTGCTTTATACCAGCAATCATTCGCTGATCAAAACCTGTATTGTGTTGCTGGCTATCCCCTTTTCGTTAGTGGGTGCCTTTGGGCTCTTGTGGCTATTGGGTTACAAGTTGAGTATCGCAGTATGGGTGGGGATCATCGCCCTAGGCGGTGTTGATGCCGAAACCGGAACCGTTATGTTGCTCTACCTAGATCTGGCTTACAAAAAATTTATTTCAACCGGCAAAAACCCAAACTCACTCGAATTAAAAAAGATCATTCACGATGGAGCGGTGAAAAGAATTCGCCCCAAACTCATGACCGTAGGTACAACGTTCATGGGTTTACTACCCATCATGTGGGCAGGCTCTCACGAAACGGGTGCCGATGTCACTAAGCGCATTGCGGCCCCCATGGTAGGTGGGATTTTCACTTCCTTTGCCATGGAATTGTTAGTCTACCCTTGCCTCTTTTATTTATGGAAGACCTACACCAAAGAATTTGAACGCATCACGATCATAGGCTTTAGCGTACTAGCTACAGCCCTTGTCATTAAAAGTTTAATGGTAATGGCCAGCTAATTTACAAATCACCGCACCTAAAAAGTTATTTTGAGTTGGGCTAAGGGGTCTATCGAGAACCCGCACCCGTAAAGCCTACTCGGCCAAAAAAATCCTTTATTTTTATTGAATTAGAGTATTCCTCTGTCATCCTCTAATTCAAAAAAATAATAGGATTTTTTTGACCTCCTACGGCTTTACTCCTGCTACAGGTTCTCGATAGACCCCTTAGCCCAACTCAAAATAACTTTTTATATCTCTGCAAATATTTACGGAGAAGTCTTTTTAAAAAGTAGGTAGGGCCTATCCTTGTTGGCAAACATTGCGCATCTATGAAAAAGCCGGTCAAGAAAAAAAATCCCCCTTGATCAAAAAGAGGTTTCTTTTTTGACCGCACGTCCTAAGTTTGTTTAAGGGCACCAGGAGAGAGCCCGCACGAAGGCAATACAAATGTTGTCATTGCGAGCGAGCCACGTTGGCGAGCGTGGCAATCCCATCGCTTAAACAGAAGAGATTGCTGAGTTTATCCTGAGGCTTGCCGAAGGACCCTGCTGGGCTCGCAATGACAGATGGCGGACGGTAGGGCGAACGGTGCGCGTTTGCAAACAAGGATAGGCCCTACCTACTTTTTAAAAAGACGTGGTTCTGAATATTTTAGAAAATTATTTTTAGGGTTGAATTTTTTGGATTAGGGTGTTTCTTTAAACTTACTGGAGGAACTTTTATGAAAAAATTATCACTGATTCTGTTTTTTGTTGGGACATTCACCGTTAGCATTCAGGTAAAAGCTGAAATTCAATGTAAATTGGCATTTAACATTAATTCATGGTCAGCCATCTATAAGTCGGGCAAAGGAACGGGCAATATTAGCTGCGATAATGGTGAAAACTTCCCTGTGATTATTCGCGCCCATGGGGGCGGCATTACTTTTGGAAAAAGCAAAATCAAAGGCCATGGCAACTTTACCGGTGTTGAAAAAACAACCGAACTCTTTGGCAGCTATGCCACAGCCGAAGCTCATGGTGGCATTGTCAAATCGGGCAAAGTCGAAGGCCTTACCAAGGGCCGAGTGTCACTTAGCCTGTCAGGCACCGGCCAGGGCTTTGATTTAGGCATAGCCTTTGGCTCGTTCAAAATTAAAAGAGTTAACTAAAGCGAATCTTCGCCCGTTTCTCCGGTGCGAATACGCAGGCTCGCCTCGACGTTGGTGACAAATATTTTTCCATCACCAATGGTACCCGTCTTGGCACTGGCTTGAATCGCTTCCATCACTTTAGGCACTTCGCCATCGGTGACCACGAGGTCGATTTTAATCTTTGGAATAAAATCGATCACATATTCCGCCCCGCGGTACATTTCTTTGTGGCCCTTTTGTCGGCCAAAACCTTTCACTTCAGTGACAGTCATGCCTTTGATCCCCAATTGGGTTAGGGCCTCTTTGACTTCATCTAATTTGAATGGTTTGATAATTGCTTCGATTTTTTTCATTGAATATTCCTCCTAATTTAAAATACGTAGCCTTCTTCACCATGTTCAGACAAATCCAAACCTTGGCGTTCCACTTCGTCGGCAGGCCTTAAGCCAATCAGAGCCCGCACAATGTAGGCAATAACCGCTGTCGCCACCACCGACAAAACAACCGTTATAGCCATGGCTTTTAATTGTTCGATCCATAGGGTTTTACCCACAATATCCCCTAAATTTGTAAGCAGGTTCGCGTTAACGTTGCCATTAGCAAAGACACCGGTAACAAAGGCACCTAGCGTTCCACCTACGGCGTGCACCCCAAAGGTATCGAGGGCGTCGTCATAACCCAACCAACTTTTTAGCTTATAGCAAGCCAAAAAGGGAACGAGCCCTGCTAAAATACCAATGATGATAGCGGCATTCGTGCTCACAAATCCGCAAGCAGGCGTAATAACCACCAAGCCTGCCACCGCACCCGAACAAAACCCTAAAATACTGGGTTTCTTTTTCAAAAGATACTCGGCCATGGCCCACACAAAGCTAGCCACCGCTGCTGCCAAAGTTGTATTCGTAAAAGCCACCGCCGCCAAACCATCGGCCGCCAAGGCGCTGCCGGCATTAAACCCATACCAACCCACCCACAGCATGCCCGTGCCCACCATACAAAGCACCATGCTATGCGGTGGCATGGCATCGCGGCCAAAGCCAAGGCGTTTGCCTAAAATCAAACACAAAACCAAAGCCGACCAACCCGATGACATGTGCACAACGGTCCCACCTGCAAAATCAATCGCCTTGATGGTCGCTGAGGCATTCCACACTCCGTTCATGTAGCCATTAATGCCCCACACCATATGAGCCAGCGGGAAATAAACCGCAAACATCCACAACGCTACAAATAAAAGTATCGCAGAATATTTCATACGCTCGGCAATGGCACCAATGATCAAGGCCGGTGTGATGATGGCAAACATGAGTTGAAACATCGAAAAGACATTGTGTGAAGTCCAGTAGGCATAATCCGTATTAGGGTTGCCATCTACCCCCGTGAAAAAAGCAAAATCTAAACTACCAAAAAAGGGCCCGCCTTTTGCAAAAACCAAACTGTAACCGACTGCCCACCATAATATAGTAACCAGCCCAGCGATCCCCAAACATTGTGCCATAACCGACAACACGTTTTTGGCCCGCACTAAACCACCATAAAATAAGGCCAATCCCGGCAAGGTCATAAATAAAACCAACGCCGTAGAAATCAATAGCCATGCATTATGGCCAGGGCCAGCCCCGGGAAGCTTTCCGATATAAGAACCATCGGCTGCCTTGGCGGTACGATCGACATTGTTCATATAAGCTTCGAGATCTCCAACGCGTTGTTCTAAGGTAGGTTCACTGAAAGCGGGTGCTGAGCATAGAGAAACCAACAAAAATAAATAAAAGACGCTGACGAGTGGCAAGAGTTTACGTGGCATAGAGACAACCCTTTCTTAAATTAAAAATTGAAATGAATCGCAACTACGCACAAGCAAATTCTATGCCACTCAATATGGTCTTACTAACTCACTGATTTATAAAGATTTCGATTGAAAAACCTGTTTTACAACAGGTCAAGGGGTGCTCAAAACTTACTCACCTGCACTAAAATTAAGCAAGCAAAGGGCCCTTTTTAGAGGACCGTTGAAAAATGCACTTTCTGTCATCCCTGCGAAGGCAGGGATCCAGTGATTTTAAACAGTTCTGGATTCCCGCCTCCGCGGGAATGACATTTTTCAACATTCCCTTTAGTGGTTCCCATAACGTTGAAACTTACCCGCCTTAAGTTTGGCCATATACTCTTGAAGGGCGCGGCGTACTTTTTTGGCCAACCAGATGCCGCCCAAAATATTAGGAAAAGCCATGGCTAAAATCATGAGATCGGAAAAAGTAATCACATTGTCCAAACTAGAAACGGTGCCCAATACAATACAAATCAAAAAGATGATTTTGTAGGTATTCACCGAACCTGAGGAGTGGCCAAAGAGATAGGTCCAGGCCTTCTCACCATAATAAGACCAGCTGATCATCGTAGAATACGCAAAAAAGAAAACTGACAGAGAGAGAATCGTGGGAAACCAAGCAAGTTTTGAGTGAAAAGCAAAACGCATCATCTCAACCCCTTGACCTGCATCGGGATGAGCGTAGGCACCTGTAACAATAAGCACAAAGGCACTCATGGCGCAGATAACCACGGTATCGATAAAGGGCTCTAACAGTGCTACTATCCCTTCGCGTATGGGTTCTTCTGTTTTAGCGGCTGCGTGGGCAATAGCGGCTGAACCAATACCCGCCTCATTTGAAAAGACCGCTCGTTTGATACCTTGCACCATCACCCCTACAAAACCCCCAACCCCGGCTTGCAAATTGAAGGCCTCGGCAAAGACGAGTTTAAAAACTGCAGGGAGTTGTGTAAAATGCATCATAATGATGTAAAGGCAGGCCCCCACATAGATAAAAACCATAAGGGGAACGAGCTTAGCCGTGACATTACCAATGCGGCGAATCCCGCCCAAGATCACGAGCCCTACCAAGATAGCCAAGACAATGCCTATGGCCCAATCTAAATATTGAAAATCAGCAAACCACTTAAACTTGGTCAATTCTCCGCTGATCGCCTTGAAAGATTGATTGGCCTGAAACATGTTGCCGCCCCCCAAAGAACCCCCCACACAAAAAATGGCAAATATCCCGGCTAGAATCTTGCCCAAAGATTTGTAGCCTAACTCGTTTAGCCCACGATCGAGATAATATTTGGGCCCACCATGAACCCGCCCTTGCGAGTCGATCCAGCGATACATCTGGCCCAACGTACATTCATGAAATTTTGAGGTCATGCCCAAAAACCCCAATAACATCATCCAAAAAACAGCCCCCGGCCCTCCCAAGCCGATGGCTACAGCAACTCCGGCAATATTACCTAAGCCTACGGTCGCAGAAAGGGCGGCCGTTAGGGCTTGAAAATGCGAAATTTCGCCGGGATCTTTGGGATTGTCATAAATGCCCCGAATGCAGTCGATGGCGTGTTTAAAGAGACGAAAGTTGATAAATTTATACCAGATGGTGTAGAAAATACCTGCAAACAAAAGCAGCAAAACCACCAGGGGGATTCCAGAGGTTTTTGGTTTTAAACTTTCAAGATAGCGGTGTTCCCTATCAATAGACCGCTGCTCGTCTGCCAGATAAACTGGAAATGAATCAGCGGGGAAATAGGGTTTGTCATGGACAAAATTCCCTTGCTCCAATTTCCAATGGGTGAGCCAGGGATACCCCGATTGATTGAATTGAAAATTTCCTTTTGCATCGAGACAGGCATCAAGGTGATGAACGATGGTTTCCCCACCCATTTTTTTCCCTATCGGGATGCTCACGATGGCCAAAGTCTGCCCCTGCTTGTTTTTGGCCTTAACGGGCTCTAAAAGGGGCTTGCCTTGTTCGTCGGTAATGGAAAAGGCGAAAGGATTCCAAAATAGGACCGCCACCATTCTTTCAACAATCCCCCCAAAAGAGGCATCTATTTTTTCACTCAACGTTTTTTCTTGGATAGGCGCTTGATAGGGGTGGGGATAACAGGTGATTTCTTCTGCATGGATAGTGAAGCTGCTGATGCAAAGGCAGATCAATATAATAATAGAGAACAGAATTTTAAATTTCATGGATACTCACCCAAACAGAAAATGCCTTGAAGTTTTGGAAATCACCACAAGTAAGAATGATTGTCAATCGTAACCCCTCAGTGGGATGGTTGGCTGTCATCCCCGCGAAGGCGGGGATCCAGAAATACTTGAAAGAAGACTGGATTCCCGCTTTCGCGGGAATGACACAACACTTTTTCCACACTTCACTGAAGCGTTGCACTTGACCTTGGTAGGAAAGTCATATATTGGAGGCGCACCGTAAAATTCCAATTGGGAGATTTCATGAATAAAATAAAAAAGTTTTTAAGTCCCGCTTTTATTTTGATGACTGTTTTACTTCTCACCAAAACAGCTCTCGCCGGTGAAGCCGACATCAATCTTCCCGATCTTAAGGCGGTCACTTTTAATCTCTTTGGGCACGACGTCTTGGGTTTAAGCCTCATGCACTGGGGCTTGGCCGTTTGTGCCATTGGCATGATCTTTGGAATCATTCAATACAAACAAACCAAGGCGCTGCCGGTTTTAAGTGAAATGAAAAATGTCTCTCAAATCATCTGGGAAACTTGCAAAACTTACCTCACCCAACAAGGCAAATTTTTGGCCATTCTGTGGGTCTTAATTGGGGCTTGCATTGTTTATTACTTCGCGGCGCTTAATCACAAATCAGTTTTTGAAGTCTCTATTATTTTAGCCGCTTCTTTATTGGGAATTGCAGGTTCTTATGGGGTCGCCTGGTTTGGGATTCGTATTAACACCGTCGCCAACTCTCGCACCTCTTTTGCCTCGCTCTATCGCAACCCCATGGGCGTATTGGCTATCCCGCTACAATCGGGCATGAGTGTAGGCTTGCTATTGGTAAGCGTTGAATTATTTTTTATGATCTCGATTTTAGCTTTCCTTCCACAAGAACTTGCCGGTGCCTGTTTTATTGGTTTTGCGGTGGGTGAGTCGCTGGGGGCAACGGTGTTGCGTATTTGTGGGGGTATTTTCACCAAGATCGCCGACATTGGCTCGGATTTAATGAAAATCGTTTTTCATCTCCCCGAAGATGACCCCAAAAACCCGGGCGTCATTGCCGACTGCACGGGCGATAACGCGGGCGATTCCGTAGGCCCCACCGCCGATGGTTTTGAAACCTATGGTGTCACCGGGGTTGCCTTAATTGCCTTCCTTGCCTTGGCCTTAGAAACTCAACCTGGCACCTGCGCGCAATTGATCATTTGGATTTTCGTGATGAGAATTTTAATGATCATCACCTCACTCGTTTCTTATTTCTTTAATGCTAAATTAAGCCAAGGCTTGTTTGGCAACAAAAAAGATTTTAACCTAGAGCACCCACTCACCAACTTAGTTTGGATCACCTCGCTGGTATCGATTGGGGTTACCTTCTGGGCCAGCCACTTATTACTGGCCTCTACTTATGGTTCACTGTGGTGGATTTTATCAGTCATCATTAGTTGTGGCACAATCGCTGGGGCCCTTATTCCAGAATTTACCAAAGTGTTCACCAGCACCAACTCTCGCCACGTTAAAGAGGTAGTCAACAGCGCCCGCCAAGGCGGGGCCTCACTTAACATCCTTTCAGGTTTGGTCGCCGGTAATTTTTCAGCCTTCTGGCAAGGCCTCGTGATTTTAGTGCTCATGTTGGTCGCTTATTTTATGTCACAACACCCTGCACTCCTTTCCATCATGCCCATCGAATACCCCTTTGCTGCCCCCATCTTCGCTTTTGGTTTGGTGGCCTTTGGGTTTTTAGGCATGGGCCCGGTGACTATTGCCGTGGATAGCTTTGGCCCGGTTACCGACAACGCACAATCAGTTTATGAGTTGTCACTGGTAGAAAAACTCCCCAATATTAAAGATCGAATTAAAAAAGAATTCGGTTTTGACCCCAACTTTGAAGCCGCCAAACACTGTTTAGAGTCTGCGGATGGCGCTGGCAATACCTTTAAGGCCACGGCCAAACCTGTGCTGATTGGTACAGCCGTCGTGGGTGCTACCACTATGGTGTTTGGTATCATCTTATTACTCGAACGACTCTTTGGTGGAGTGGTTGAAAAACTAAGCCTCGTTCAAGCCGAAGTGATTTTCGGGTTTTTGCTGGGCGGGGCGGTGATTTATTGGTTCACCGGCGCATCTATCCAAGCCGTGGTCACCGGGGCTTATCGCGCGGTGGTTTACATTAAAAATAATATCAAACTTGAAGGCATCGAAAAGGCCTCCATTCAAGATAGCAAAAAGGTGGTAGAAATTTGCACGGTCTACGCCCAAAAAGGCATGACCAATATCTTCATCGTCATTTTCTGTTTTGCCTTGGCCGTGCCTTTCTTGAACCCTTATGCCTTTATTGGTTATCTCATCGCCATGGCCTTCTTTGGTTTATTCCAAGCCATTTTCATGGCCAACGGCGGAGGCGCCTGGGACAACGCCAAGAAAGTTGTTGAAGTAGAACTTAAACAAAAAAACACTCCGCTGCACGAAGCCTCGATTGTGGGCGACACCGTGGGCGACCCCTTCAAAGACACTTCTTCGGTTGCCTTAAATCCCGTGATTAAATTCACCACGTTGTTTGGTTTGCTCGCTGTAGAAATTGCCGTTCAAGTCACCAACCCCCAATGGAAATTAGGCATTGGCTTGGGCCTTTTTGTGATCGCCTTATTCTTTGTGTATCGCTCGTTCTACGGCATGCGCATCCCCGTTGATGCAAAGTAAAGTGCATCGCTTGTACTAACAAAAAACGGTTTCTACATCGCTTCGCATTGAGGTTTGTTTTTTTAACAAAAATCCCCTTAGCTCAACAACTCCTAGCTTGCCCACATCAGATAAGCTTCCTATAATAAAAGCGGGGGTAAATTTTAATTTAGGAGGTATAGGGTTATGAAGGGGAACACACTTAAGGCTTTCTTAGCCATTGTCTTTTTATTTTCAATCACCAGCACCAGCCATGCAGAGTTGAATGCGTGGACTGAACTATCACCCGGAGATGTTGGCGTCATTCACAGCATCGTAGGTGGCAAAATGTCTCTTAATGTCTATGCAGGTACCAATAAGGGTGTGCATAAATATATTTACGCCGAAAATCGTTGGGAGCCCCTTGGCCTGCAAGACCAAACCATCTTAGAAGTAGGTATCATCAACCATGTTCTCTATGCTGCTAATGGCAAGAAATTGTGGCATTACGACGCCGCAGGCAAAAAATGGAATGAGCTTACATTGCCTGCTTCTTTTGAACGGGAAGAAGTTATTCGTTCTCTCAGTAAGAGTGACGATACCCTTATACTAGGAACCAACAAAGGCAAGGTCTTTGTGTTCAGAGAGTTTGGCCCTAACCAAGCCGTTTGGAACAGTTACGATTTCGAGGATGAAACTATTGTAGTCAGTGCCATTCACCAATATGATTCCAAAATCATTGTGATTGGAACCAGCAGGGGGCTTTATGCAGCAATTGTGGGTCAATCTCATCCCCCGATGGCTATCGGCGGAGGTGTCCTACCACGAGATGGTGTAGAAGATCTTATTGTCTTTAATAACACTCTTTTTGTTGCCTACAAAACGGGAGTTTATGCCAAAACCTCTGACCAATCTAACTTTGTGAAATTATCCGATGGTCTCGAGTTTGACCGGGCTGCGCCAGTGGTAAGGGGCTTTACCAAACAAGGTGAGAGTCTCTATCTATTGGTACGTGGTGGAAATGATTATCCAAGTCGTCTTTTCTATCTCGAAGGTTCAAGCTGGAAAGAATTCTCACCTACCATTGCTTCAACCCTTAATAATACAATCATGCTTTACCTAACTTCTACCAAGGACAGCCTTTACATCGGCAATACTTCTCGAATCTACGAAATCCACTTCCCCGCGCAACCCGAACCGCCACCGCCACCACCCACTCCACCCGTCCCAACGCCTCCCCTAGACACAGATGGTGATGGTGTCATCGATACCACCTGACTTTGGTCAAAACGAACCACCCCCTAGCGAAGGTAAAAGCAGTGGGTGTAGTCTAAGCATCCTCTCCACACCTGGCACCTCGCTACTTTCGTGGCTCACATTTATGCCACTCATGTTGCTAGGACTAGGCAGGCTATTTTACTTCCGAAAAAAGTAAGACCTTTTTAAATTTAGGGAAAATAAGCCGGAGCGAAACTACACTCCGGCTTATTTTTTATTTAATCGTCTGCTGGATGATATGTTTCACATCATCCCAAATTTCTGGCATTTCTAAAGTCTTTGCAAACTCGGTAATCCAAAAGGAAAAATATGACGAAGGAAGCCTAACGTATTATAATTATTTAATTTATTGTTCCTTCGTCATATTTTTCAATATTTTTCACGATAAAAATTTATCCCCACGAACGATCGACAAAATCCAAATTTGTAAAGCTGCTCCATGGTTGGCGGAGCTGGCGCTTTAGGTTAGTATGAAAATTGGGCATTGGCTTAGGATGAAATAGCTAAAAAACGACCCTGGGGTAGTTCTTTTGGATCGTATGATCACAGGTTCCTAAAGGGATTCGCCGAAGCGAACTATGGGCTACCAAAAAACGGTCAAAGGGATCACGAGTCCATGAAATTTCTAATGCCTGAAAGCACAATCTTTCGAGCGAGACATCATCGATTTTAAATCGACCATCAAACCGAATCCCCTCGATGATTTTTTCCAAATCGATCTTCAATCGACCACATTCTTCAAGAAATCTTATTTCTAAAATGCTAATTGGTGAAATACAATAAATAGAAAAGTCCTTTAACCAGATTAAAGACTTTAGCCGTTTTGACTGTGAGAGAAGCCATAAAAAGACATGCGTGTCGAGAAGCACTTCTTTTGAAGACATGAGCTACCTGTTTTTCTTAGAAATGAGCCCCTTGTTTGGGTCCCAATGCCAAACCCATTGATCGGCCTTGCTCACATCGCTATGAATATAAGGAGAATAACCCGAAACCTTCTTAGTTTTTTGGGGGCGGCTGGGAACTAATTTTAATACAATCCCTTTTCTTTTAATCGTCACTGTTTCGCCTTCTACAGCAGAATCAAGAAGTTTAAAAAAATTCTTTCGAGCCTCAGTGGCAGAAAACTGTTTCATAACAATGTACAGTGTACATAATTTAAAACCGCTGTCAAGAGCCTTCCAAAAGATGACAAGCAAGTTCATGAATAAAAAACATATAAAGTCTATTTTGCACTAATGAAAAACGCTTTATACACAATTTTCTTGAGAGGTTTGCCTTTCTAACAAAAATCCCCTTAGCTCAACAACTCTTGGCTTGCCCTCATCAGATAAGCTCTTTACAATAAAAGAAGCGGGGGTGAATTTTAATTTAGGAGGTATAGGGTTATGAAGGGGAACACACTCAAGGCTTTCTTAGCCATTGTCTTTTTATTTTCTATCACCAGCACCAGCCACGCAGAATTGAATGCGTGGACTGAACTATCACCCGGAAATGTACGTAATATCAACAGTATCGTAGGTGGTAGCGGAAGTTCTCTTTATGCAGGTACCAATACGGGTGTGTATAAATATATTTATGCCGAAAATCGCTGGGAGCCCTTTGGCCTGCAAAATAAAATCATCTTAGAAATAGGTATCATCAACCATGTTCTCTATACTACCGATGGTAAACAATTATGGCGTTATAATTCCGGCAAACGAATTTGGGACGAAATTGCCATCCCAGCCCCTCCTGGCGACGAATTAATTGTCACAATCAGCGTGGGTAACGGCAATGTCATCTTAGGAACCAACCGGGGTAAAGTCTTGGCTCCGACGAGAGCCGACCTGCGTGCGTGGCAAACACTTGATCTTCGCACCCAGTATCCCGACCTTGCAAATCAGCAGATGACTGTGCTTATCAATGCCATCTACCAACATGAACCTAATGAAATGATTTTAATAGGGACCAGTAAAGGGCTTTACGTCTACGGTAACCCAATAAGGCCCAACCACGACATTTTACCAGCAGCGAATGTCAAGGCTATCACGACCTTTAATAATACCCTTTTTGTTGCTTATAATACCGAAGTCTACGCCAAAGATTTTGACAAACCTAATTTTGTAAAGATATCCGATGGCCTTACTTTTGAACCAAATGCTTCGATCATGGGACTCGAAAGTTATGGCGATCGCCTTTATTTACTTGTGCGTATCGCATTTGGCCAACAGCCCGGTCGTCTTCATTATTTAGACGGTTCAACGTGGCAAGCCTTTGCTCCCTCACTAGCTTCGGCATTTGGTAATATAAATGTGATCCATCTAGCTCCTACAAAAAATGGTAGTCTTTACATCGGCAATACTTCTCGAATCTACGAAATCCATTTCGCCGCACAACCCGAACAGCCTCCAACCCCATCCCCCACCCCACCCGTCCCAACACCTCCCCTAGACACGGATGGTCCTGACTTTGGTCAAAACGAACCACCCCCTAGCGAAGGTAAAAGCAGTGGGTGTAGTCTAAGCATCCTCTCCACACCTGGCACCTCGCTACTTTCGTGGCTCACATTTATGCCACTCATGTTGCTAGGACTAGGCAGGCTACTTTATTTCCGAAAAAAATAAGACTGCCTCAAATTTAGCAAAATAAGCCGGAGCCAACTTAAGCTCCGGCTTATTTTTTATTTAATGGTCTGACCCCAAATCAACATGGGGAAAAATTCTGCTTCATAGTAATTTGTTGCACCAAAATTGCATTTTAGAAAAGCCATCCACTAACACTAAAATCTTTCTAGCAATCTTTTTATTTCATCGGCAAAGTAATAAGGAAGTACCAACACTTTTGGATCATCAATTTTCTTTGGCATACCACCAAACAGTAAGAAACCACGAAATCCCTTTAGACCCATTTTACTTTCAAAAGTTTTCAGGCCAATTAAAAAATTATTTTTTAATTTTGGGCTGAGTTTACATTCAACGGGGTAAACTTGATGATTAAATTTTACTGCAAAGTCAATCTCAGCTCGAGAAGATAGTCTTAGCCCAAACAAATTATCATTAAATTGGATTTTAAGTGAAAGTGCCACGTGATTTTCTATTAAACCACCCAGTGGAGTGCGAAGCATGGGCGAATGTAATTCATCTAGACCGATGAAGGGTAACCCTTTTAGTCGCAGATCTCCCAATATACCAACATCATATAAATAACGTTTAGGATGAAATTTATTTTTTTCTGGTTCAATGCCCAATTGTTCACACTTGATGATGAGTTTCCATTTTTCCAGTCGAGCGAAGATACTTGCAACTTTTTTATACCCGGGGGCATCCAATCGTATGACTTGACTATCTTTGCTAGGGGATCCGACATTGCTCGCCACGGCTTCCATGGAGCGTTTAAATAAATTAACTTCTTCAATCGAATAATAACGAATAAAATCATCTTCATAACTTTTATAAATATCGGCTCTTATTTTTTGAAAATCTTTACCATGGAGCGCATACCGCACAACCTCAGGCAGCCCCCCCACCACGAGATAACGATTAAAATGTTCTAATAATCGTTCATGTTTCTCCGCTGAAAAACTCTGGAGGGGATGATATTCTTCCAAGGCCTTAACCAGGGAGTTTTGTTCAAGGGCAAACAAATATTCTTTGAAACTCATGGGCCAAAGTTCTAAATGAGTTTCTCGCCCTACGGGTGTCCGTGAGGTTTCTTGGTAAATTTCACTAACCAGTGAGCCTGTGATAATCACATTGGCGTATTCCCAATCCTCTTTCATAAAACGCACAAAACTGCCTAGCTTGCGAGAGGTTTGTGCTTCATCAATGACCAGAATTTGTTTCTCGGGATGGTAACGATGAACTTCTTTTAGGTAATCCTCAAAGGCTTGAAAGTTTTCGCAACGATCGATGTGTTCTGCAATGGAGGGTTCTTTTTCAAGATGGAGTAAAAGAACAGGCTTTTTTTGAGTGATTTGCTCAATGAGGGTTGTTTTCCCCACTTGCCTAGCACCCGCCAAGATAAGCACATTTTTATGGAGTTGCCGATCGTTTAGATAACCCAGCAACGCATCTTCTAGCTGTCTTTTATAATATTCCATTCCCCTAGCATATCTTGATTTTACGTAATTTCAAGATAATTTTTTCTTAATTTTACGCAATTTAAAGAAATTAGAGCGAATTAAAATCAATTCTTGGCAGGTGATGTAAATATAGGAATCGTATGACGGAGGAAGCTTAACTCCTTGTAATTCTTATATTTACTATTCCTTCGTCATGCTTTTGTTTCATGCTTTTGTTTTGCATTGTTGGAACCACAAAGCTCTTGTCTGGTGAAGATCGGCAATTTTGAACCTTCTTATCAGACTGAATACGTGGCAAAACTCCCTCATTATCCAGGAGAGAAAAAAATTCCCCTCCTTATTGTACCTACACCCTTTGCTTCAAGAATTTTAGAATTCCTTTCGAAATAAGTAAGCTTAACATGTCGTAATTATTTAATTTATTGTTCCTTCGTCATATTTTTCATATCATATTTTTCATAATATTTTTCATAAATGGAACCTGACTTACAAAAAAACATTTTACAAAGCCCTACCCTTTCCCGTACAATCTTAATTGAACTGGGAATCTTTAATTTCTTAGGAGGCATGGGATGAAGGTGTCCAAATTATCCAATCTATTTTGTGTAGTCGTATTAATCTTGTTATTTTCTACTCCAAGCAAAGGAGGGGTTAACGAATGGACCGAGCTTAAAGGCCTTCCAGATGGTTTGCAACTATATGATCTTATTGGCGATCCAACCACAAGAGCTGGCCTTTACGTAGGGACTAAGGAAGGGGTTTTTTATCATAATGGTAGTGGATGGGAAAAATTTGGCCCGGAAGGTTCTCCCATTAAATATCTGGCCGCAAGCGATAAAGGACTTTTTGCTGCCGGAGGTTACCAACTTTGGTTTTATTCCTTTACGAACAAAAATTGGAAACCTGTCGAATTACCCCCTCGTGTCGTTCCAGCTGAGTCCATAACCATGCTCACCAGTATAGGTGACACCCTGATGTTTGGAACAAGTGAAGGTCGTGTTATTTCCCGCGCGGGTATAGCTTGGGGCATCCTCAGCAGTGCGGAACAAACCCGAGTCACTGCATTTTACCGCTTTGGTAGCAGCTCATACGTAGGAACCAATGAAGGTTTGTTTTTCATCTCCAACAATAGTTTTGAAAAAGCACTCAATGTAGGACTCCCCGAGGATTGGGTAACAGACCTGCTTGCATTCGACGGTCATCTTTTTGTCAGTTATCGAAGTAAGGGTATTTTTTACAAAAAGGATGCCGATGCCCTTTTTAAGAGTGCTTCCGACGGTTTGGGCTCTCTATCCATAACCGATCTGATAGAATACAATGACACGTTACTCGCCGCTACACCTGATAAAAATATCTATAGTCTCAACAAAAGTAAGTGGGAATCTTTTAAGCCTCTATCCAAACCTGCCACGAAATTGAGTGCCGATAGATCAAGTCTCTATGCACTCATTGAGAATCAGGTGTATGAGATTCATTTTCAAACAAGTCCAGGAGATGCTACGCCACCTTCACCACCTCCATCAACTGAACCTGAACTGCCACCTGCTTCTACCCCTCCTTCGCCACCCGCAGCTGACACCGATGGTGATGGTGTGGTCGATGCAAGCGACAATTGCCCTAAAGCTGCTAACGTCGATCAAAAAGACGATGATGCCGATGGGATTGGCAATGTTTGTGACCCTGATTTTACAATAGTCAAAGCCACCACTCCACCTACGGGCGGGGGTAGTGGATGTAGTTTAAACGCCTCAGCTCAATCATCTGTGGGGTTTATTTGGTTTTTCACTCTATTCTTTTTTATGGGTTTAGCCCTAAGGCTACGCCCACAGAGAATAAAAAAGAACTAGTTATTTAATTAGTTATTTAATTAGGGGGTGAGGGGTATGTTTCGAAAAATTAATTTATTGTCTTTAGCCATCGTTATCTTTTTTCAATTTTTTTTGCCACATTCCACTCAAGCTGAAATTAACCATTGGGGCCTTACGGGGCTTGAAGGAAAAACGGTTCAAGCTTTAACCGACTACCGTGCTTTGACCCCCCTCTATGCGGGCACCAAAGAAGACGGTGTATACAAATATGATGGTAATAATTGGACCCCTTTAAAACCAGACCTACTTGCTAGCAAAAATATACAAAGTCTTATGGTCCTTGACGCAATGCTTTATGCCGGCATCTTTGATGGTGGGGTAAAATCTTATTCCATTAAAGAAGGCACATGGTCTAATCCTATCCCTGGTTTAGATTCCACCAAAACAGTCGACCATCTGGTCATTTATCCCTTTGAAAATAAAGACACGCTCTTTGCCAGTACCCCCCTAGATGGAGTGTTTAAATTAAATGCCGATAAGAATCAGATGGAAGCTTTTAATAAAGGTCTTAACGACAAAAGTGTTCGAGCGATGGCTGCTTCGAGCACCAAATTTTATATTGCAACCAACGAGGGGGTGTTTTTATTTGATATCAATAAAGGCTGGGTTGCAAAATCTAATGGGCTTTCAGACCTGAAAGTCTCGGCTTTAACCTTTTTTATTAACTTACTCCGTGCTGGCACTGAAAATGGTAGAGTTTTCCATTACAGGGGGGTGAATGACCAATGGACTCTTGCCGAGCAAGCCCTGATCAATAAAAAAATCAATGCCTTCATTGTATTTAACAAAACTCTTTATGCTGGAACCGATGGGCAAGGCGTTTTTAGTTTTGATGGTAGCCAATGGAAACAAGCTGGTCTCGATAAAATGATGGTGGCGAATGCCCAGAATGTTTTGTCCTTTGCTGTTTTTGGCAATAAACTCTACGCCGGCACTGGCAATGGAGTTTATGAAATTCAATATGATAAAGATGGCGACGGTGTTTTGGAACCGGGTGATAATTGCCCGAATGATGCCAACCCTGATCAAAAAAATACTGACGATGATATTTATGGCGATATCTGTGACGTCGATGACGACAACGATAAAGTTCTTGATGAAAAAGACAATTGCCCCATGGTTGCCAACCCAGACCAAAAAAACACCGATGGGCAGAATGATGGCGGAGATGCTTGCGATGGTGACATGGATAGTGATGATGTACCCAATGGTGCCGACAACTGCCTCATCACTCCTAATACCGATCAAAAAAATCTAGATGGCGACGCTGAAGGCGATGCCTGTGATAGTGACATCGATGGTGATGGTGTCAAAAATGACCTTGATAATTGCCCCATGGTTGCCAACCCAGACCAAAAAGATTCAGACAGCGATCATCCGAGTGTTTGTGATGAAACGCCTCAACCTGTAGCCAGTACTCAACCTCCAGCCAGTACCCAACCCGCACCTAAGCCGTCGCCCACAGGCACGATCAACAATACTGAAAAGAAGGACTTCAACCCAACGACAACCCAAGAAACTGGCTCCAAGGGTTGTAACCTAACCTCGCAAGCCTCCAGCCCCATATTCATCCAATTTTTGCTAAGCGGTTTGGTCGTGTTGCTATTGGCTCGATGGCAAAGAAAAAGATTATGAAATTAGAGGATTTTAAAATTAATGCTTGGCAGACAATGTGAAAGTCTCACGCATAACTGCATAAAGACCACGGCGGTTTTCCTTTTGGGTTAGGAGCAGTAAGAACGCTAGGCCAATATACACATAGGCGTAGACATGGCGCACGGCACCTGAGGTAAAGAAGAGTTGGGTCGCAAACAGTCCAAAGAGAATTAAAGCCTCCCAGAGTGAAATCGACAAGTTGGCGATAACGGCAATGGCAAAAAACGATTGCGCTACCGTTAATAAAATTTCTTCGGATTGGCGAGCATCTAAACCCATCGGCAAAATTTGCCCTGCCGAAAAACTGTAAATTAAAGGCAGCATGCCTACCAGCAAAGTCCATTGGTTAACTTTTGAAGAAACCAAGGTTGATAAACTCGCTGTGGGTTTTTTGTTTAATGCAAAAATAATCGCCACGATAAATTCTGGCGATTCACTGGCCAGCGGCGCCAACCATTGCACTAAAATAAATTCTTCTACCCCAAACCTTCGGCCGGATTCTAAAAGCCCTTCGGCAAAGGGTTCTGCGGCAATAAAAATGGTAAAGCCCGAAATAAAAAATAACAATACCGTCACAAAAATTCGCCTACCCCGCGGCAACTTAGCCAGCACAGCCACCGGCCCCTCTACCTCAGGTTCAGCATGGTGAGTTTGGCTTTGCTTAAAAATATAGAGGGCAAAGATACTCAATAAAACAATCGAATCCCAATAAGTTAAGGTGCCCTTAATAGGAATGATAAAACAGTAAAGCGTGGCCAAAGTAAGGGCCATCAAATCAATGCGGCTGGTTTTCGGCAAAACCACCTTGGTTTTTTTAGAGCGAAAATAATAGGCAAAAATCACCGTTGCCCAGCCCATACCGATGAGCAGCCGATTAGCGCCCGTCATGTTGGCAGTGGCATAATGAATGTATTGAGGATCTTTTGCGGCTTCCCAAGCAAAATAGGCATCGACAGCATATTCGGGTAACACCGCAATAAACGCCAAAAACGAAATCGCTAAAGCCTCGGGGATTTCAAATTGTGCAAGCTCCGCCGCCCAAGATAATAAAAAGGCCGCTCCAAAGATGGCCACCCCTGGGGCCACCGCATTCCATGGGGTGTGAAGCGTAATCCCAGAAAATTTTAAAATGATCCACTGAGCACAAATTGATAAAATCAATCCTAAATAAATAACCAGTTTTTTCTGCGACATAAGGTGAACCACCTATTTCCAGCCCAACCACGATTGTCAACGGAATTTATCTTCCAGAAGGCTTAATAAAAGATATAATCCGCAAACACTCACCACTGAAGCACCTGCTGGCAATGAAAATAGGTAAGATAAATAAAAACCAACGGCTGGGCAAACCAGGCCTAAGAGACTTGCTATCACAAAAGCGCTGGCAGCATTTTTACCTCGACGTAACCCAATAAACGGTGGAATCACAATCAAGGCAACAATCGTAAGACTCCCCAATAATTTTACAGCTAAGGTAATGCCCACCGTCAAAGTCAAGTATAACAAGGCTCTCCACAGCCCCACTTTAACGCCTTGGGTTTGCATAAATTCAGGATCTGCCGAACAATACAAAAATTGCCGATAAAACAACAAATGTACCAACAGCAATAATCCTGCACCTATAACCAGCACCCACAAATAATGGGTTGTTACCGCAACGGCATTACCAAAAAGCAAATTATCAATTTCATGACGGCCTTCGGAAATTCGATCCCCCACCAGCACAATAAGGCTAGAAGCCAAGACATAAAGAATGCCTATCATGGACTCATCTGACAAATGCCGTTGTCGCCGATAAAATCCAAAACTTAAACTAATCAACAACGCAAGCCCAATCCCAGAACCCAAACTTATCCAGGCATTCATATGTTCAAGCCCCAACCATGCCCCTACCAGAAGAGCCAGAAAAATGCCCAAACCCGCGCCTTGTGTCACCGCAAGGCTCATAAACACAATGCGATTGAACAGCATATAAACGCCCAAATAGGCCACAACTAGCCCTGCTACCATCCCCCCAATTAAGGGGTCACGAAACAGAAAAAAATTACTTAAGAAGGTTTTGGCATCGGCAATACGGAAATAAGAAAACGCTGCTAACAAGACAATGGTGAACAATAAATAATAAAAAACTCTTTTAATCACCCGATAACTCCACAAGCTTGGGATTGGCCAATAATTCTTCTAAATTACCTATCCACACCCCGTCTTGAGAAAATAAAAAAATCTGCTCTACCCTTAAACGTTTGAGCCTCGACAAATCATGTTCCACTAAAAAATAAGTAAGCCCCCGATCTTGGGTAGATTGAAATAGATTTTCTTCTAAGTAACTTTTGAAGTTAGCATCGAGTGAATTCCAAGCCTCATCGAGCAATAGCACCGAGGGCTGGCTCACCAGTGCCCTAGCAATCAATGCGCGCTGTCTTTGCCCACCCGAAAGGGAACGAACCAATTGATAACGTAAGGCCAGCAAGTCAAACTGCTGTAGGATGGCCTCCACCTCTTTTTCACCAAGTGCCTCGACCCTTTTTAAAGAACCCATCTGCAGATAATCTTGAACCGTTAATGGAAAGAGCGGATCAAAATTTCTTTCTTGAGGCACATAACCAAGCCGCACGGACCGCAACCAATGAAAATTCCCTCTCACAGGCCTCAAAATACCTAAGAGCGTCTTTATAAAAGTGCTCTTACCCGCACCGTTGGGGCCCATCACCCCTACCCTCGCACCCGTACGCACCGAAGCAGAAATGGCTTGGCTCAAAGGGGTTTGATAGTAACCTACAATCAAACTTTCTAAAGTTAAAATCAGTTCATTCACAAAATTTTCTTCTGCATTTGGTTAAGCAACGAATCCATCCAATCGACATATTTTTGCTTAGCATGGGGTTGCGCCTTAATCACCAACAAAGGAACTTTCATATTCTGCGCCAGATAGTCCGCTAAACTACGAGGATAAAATTCTTCGCTCAATAGCAAAGAAATTTTATCGTTTTGTAAAGTTTTTACCAACTCTTCAATTCGCCTAGTACTAGGCGGTATGCCTGGCTTAGGTTCCAAAGTATCTCGGACCTCAAGGCCTAACCAATGCGCCAAGTAGCTTAAACTCCGATGATAGGTAATGATCTTTTTACCCCGCCATCCTTGGGTCAATTGAGCCCACTGACTTAAATGTTGATTCAATTGATCAATAAAGTTTTTCAATTGAGCATCGTAGTAAGGTTTGCCTTCAGCATCGATGGCAACCAAATGCTGGTTAATATTGACCGCTAAAATCTTGACCGCACGCGGATCGAACCATTGGTGTGGATTGCCTCGCGGGTGAATATCACCTTGGAATAAATTCACCCCCCCTTGTGGAATTTCTAAACTCTCGACTCCCTGCGAAGCATCCACGTAACCCTTGCCGCCTTTCATGATTTTAGGATTTCTAGCTTGCAACAACAAAGGTGGTAACCAGCCTGTCTCCAAACCCATATTACCTTCGATCAACAAATCCGCTTGATTCAATAAAACAGCATAAGATGGCTTGGCATCGATAAAATGAGGATCTTGATCTGCCGATGCCAAACTCGTCACCTCTACTCGTTCGCCTCCGATTTCTTGGGCAATAGATCCAAACACCGGCAATGTTGCTACAATTTTAACTTTGCCTTGAGCCTGTAAGATGAAACTCATAAATATTAAAATGGTTAAAAATAATTTTTTCATAACAAGCTTCTATTAAAAGGGATGGGCCCCATGAGGCCCCATCGTATATTGCAATTGCAAAATAGCTGCATGATTAGCCTCGTGACCTGGCACCTTGCTAAAATCATATTGTAAACGCAAACGAGAAAACTCGGTTGGATTAAACGTAATATCGGGGCTCACACGAAACTCACGCGTGATGAGCCCTGCTGGCCAACCCACTTGATCGTAGCGCAGCCCTGCGTGCCAACGTTTTGCAAACTGATAGTTTGCAAATAGGTAACCACCGCCATCTTGAGCCTTGCCACTTGCCAATTCCTTATCACGAAAAAGATATTCCGCTTGCAAGGTCAGAGCTCGGTATGAAGAAGGTCTGTATCGAATTAACAAGTCTCCTCCATAGATTTGGGTAAAGGCTCCTGGCAGCTCGTCATTAAAGCCCCAGGCACCCGAGGCCCCTAAAAGTAAAGTCCATTTCTCATTGAAATCAAAACTAGTCGATAAACGCCCCTGATATAAAAAGTCTTTTTTTTGTTTCCCATCAAAACTTTCTTCATTGACTCCGTTACTAAAGGTCCCCTGCAGTTGAAGAAAGAAGGGGGTCGGAAAGGTATAGGCTATTTCAGCCCCCAACTCGTTTAAGCCCTCCGGCCCCCACAAATATTTTGATACCAAGGGGGCATTCACAAAATCCCATTGTTCAAGATGTTTCGAATTTTGTCGCCCAAAAGGTAACAAAAATTTTCCTGCCTTAATTTGAAGACCCTTGGGCAAGCTCAAAGTAGTTGCATAACCCTCTTCTAACTCAAATCCCTCTTCGCTGACGGATAAAAAAACGTCTGCTCGAAAATAGGGATCTATGACCGATTGAAGGGCTATCTCAATTTCTTGTAGGGTAAAACCCGTACGGGCAGGCTCATGGCCCGTTTCGCCGGCGGGCTCCTCTTTAAAGTAAGCGGTCGCCAAACTCCCGATAACACTAATATCGGGAATAATTTTGGCCAAACCCTGATTCGTGGCAGGATAACTAAAAGGTCCAAAATATTTTTTAGCAGGAACAGAAGAGCTGCCTGGGGATTGATTTAATTGCTGATTAATTTGCTGAATCTCTTCCTCTGCAGTGGTTGGCTGACTTTCTTCAGCATAACCAGTGATCGTGAAAAGAAATAAAAAAAGTATTGATAAAATAAACTTCATCGTAAACATCCATAACATTGGTCATCATGGATCCTCAGGTCTTAGCCCGGGATGACATAGCGCCATCATGCCGGACTAAAACCTAGGATCTATATATATGACGTCATCCCGGGCTAAGACCTGAGGATCCATCTATGACATTATTTTAAAATGGGAGGGGCTCTTGAAAACTGTAGATCACAAAAAAAACCCAATGGAAGGGGGTTAGAATAAATAAATAAAAAATCGGTTTGATACGAACCTATATTAAGAGAAGGATCATGAGCCTCGGCAAAACTCGTTGGTTGTAAAAGGATGCAAGTGTCACAAGTCCCCGCTAATTTACCAGCCCCCAAGGCATGGGCATGAAGCACTTGCACCATCCCCTGCGATAGGAAAAACCCTAATAAAAAAAGAATTAATTTTTGACGCGCTTTTCCCATTGTTCGCTGCCCTACTTAAGAAAAACCCTTTTGTCAACGTGTGGCCGGAGTGGGTTTTAAAAAATACTTCATCAAAGGGCCACTGGTGATGCTGGTAACCAAGGCCATGATGACCAAAGAGACAAAAAGATTGGTTTGAATCAGTTCATGTTCCAAAGCTAATAATCCCAAGATGATAACCATGGCGCCACGGGCATTCATGCCAAAGCCAATGGCCATGGCCTCTCGCCATTGAAACCCCGACCAATAAGAAATTAACCCACAACCCACCAATTTCCCAAAATAGGAGGCAAAAACCACAATGAGTGTTAGTAGCAAATTAAAATTTTCAACAAAATTGACCTTTAATCCAATGGTAGCAAAAAAAAGTGGGGCGAACACATTGTTGACAAACTGATAAATAATTTCTCTGGCTTGCATGGAAAGATGCCTTGAATCACCTAAAGCCACCCCTACAATAAAGGCGCCAAAAATGGCGTGAATCCCAATAAATTCGGTAAAAGCCGCCCCCAGAAAACACAATGACAAGGCAAAGGCAACCACACCACCGGGCCAAACAAAATGTTTTTTGACCAACGTTAAAGACCTGTCTAACAAGATTCTGCCCAGCGTAAGCATGCCGAAGGTAAAAAGTAGCGTTAAAAAAAGTGTCATGAGCAAATTGATCCCAGGGCCAGCACCCATGCGAGCAATAATCAGTGAAAACATCATCCAGCCAAACAGATCATCGGCCATGGCACTGGCAATAATTAAATTACCCAATCGGGTTTTAAAAATATCCAAATCCATCAAAGTTTTAGCAATCACGGGTAATGCACTGATCGACAAGGCCGTTCCCAAAAACAAGGGCATGAGAAAACGATCGTAGCTTTCATAATATTCAAAAAGATTAGGCAGAAACCATGCAATCCCAAAACCCACAACAAAAGGAACAATCACCCCGCCAAAGCTGGTAAACAAAGCCTTGCGGCCTTCTTGCCACACCATCTCAAGTTCGACTTCGATCCCCGCAATAAAAAGCAGCATCACAGCAGAAAGCGAGGCAATGGCGTTGAGGGTTAATGCTGTGCTACCCGATAGGGGGAAAATTTTATAAAAAAATTCAGGGCTGATGGCCCCCAAAATTGTAGGCCCTAACAATACCCCGGCCAAGATTTCCCCCACCACCACGGGTTGTTTGAAACGACGGGCAACCTCGCCCAAGAGGCGGGCGGCCAATAGCAGCAAGCCCATTTGCACCATGAGGGTATCAAGTTCAAGATGAGTTAACTTGAGCATAAGATATTTTTATTCCCTTCAGGGCACCTCTAAAAACTATCTTCTACTGCAAAATCACACTCTGGCCTGCAACTGCGTCAGATTTCACAAAAAGTCCTCAACGTAGCGCTGTGGCTACGTCTCCGGGCTTTTTGCTCATCTTCCTTGTCTCGGCTCAGATTGTGATTTTTCGTAACGAACATAGTTTTTAGAGATGCCCTTTAATTTTCTTTTATAATTAATAAATTACAGGGTAGTTCTTCGAGCAAATTTTCAACATCGTGTTGAAAGAGCCTGCCTAAAATCCCATAAGAAATATCGGGGGCATTTAAGACAATCAAATCGAGACTATGCTCTTGAGCAAAATTTTTGAGTTCAAAACCCGCTTTGCCATAAAGCAATTCTGGCTTCACGATGATGTCATGGGTGTCAAAGTTTTTGAGCAAGTTTTGGATAAACTCTAATTCTTTATTAGTTATTTTAGACTTTAAGCGCGCTATTTCTTCTTCACTCAAATTCTGTGACATCAACATTTTAAAATAACCAATTTCTACTTCTTTGGTGATGTAAACCATTTGCGCCTTTTCCAACCGAGCAATGCTAAAACCCATTTCAAGCGAACGTTGAAAATCTCGATTTTCATCCACATGAATGGCAATTTTTTGAAAAGGTTTGGGTATCAAACTTGGAGAAATGAGAATAAGCACGGGGCATGCAGCTTTACGGACCAATTCCCGAGCCGTTGAACCAATATAATATTTAAGCATGGTCTCCTTGGCCAAAGCCCCAGCTAACAACAAATCAATTTTTTGATTTTGACAAACCGCCAATATTTTTTTGACAATAGAACCCTTTTCCCAAAGGATCGTTGCACCCGTTGCTTGATATTGAGTTAATAGATTTTCTAAGATTTTTTCTTTCTCGGAGGTTTTTTCTCCCACATGCAGAAACAAAAGCTTGCTATTCCATACTTTTTGAACACGCACGGCTTCACAAACCAAAGCCGCCAGTCTCGGAGAAAAAGTAACCGCAACAAGAATATTTTGGAATGGCATGGGTTTAAGCTTAAACCAAAGCTAAGCTATTGATCAAACCAAAAAAGTCCTTTACCTTTTTCTTATTTTGTTATACGATATTTTCATCGATTAATATAATGTTGGTTAAATAAAAAATATGACATACGTTTCATTGTCCCCAAAATTTCAAGTGGTAATCCCTAAAGAGGTAAGGAACCGCCTCAAATTGCTCCCTAAGCAGAAATTTAGTGTCATCGAAAAGGGTGGGGTTATTTATTTAATCCCCGAAATACCTCTCAAGAAGATGAAAGGCTTTTTTCAAGGGAAATCCCTCGACACTTCCCCCTTAAGGGAGAAAACCGATCGTTTATGAACTATGTGATTGATTCATCAGGTTGGATCGAATTCTTTTTTGGACTTCCCAAGAAAGATAAATTTTCTCATTACATTTTAGGCAAGGACCCTCTACTCACACCCTCTTTAGTATTATTTGAAGTCTACAAAAAAATAAAACAAAACTCGAGCGAATCTGAGGCTCTTTTGGCCATTAGCCAAATGCAAAAGGGAACCACTATCCCATTCAATGATGACTTGGCTTTGCTTTGCGCAGATTTATCTATCAAACACAAACTCCCCATGGCCGATGCCATTGTGTACGGCACCACCCTAGCCCATCAAGCCAAACTAGTAACCGCTGATAATGATTTCAGAGGATTGAAAGACGTGATTCTCATTGGGTAAAATAATATTGTGGGCGCTGTAGGATTCGAACCTACGACCCCTGCCGTGTGAAGGCAGTGCTCTTCCACTGAGCCAAGCGCCCTAAAAATTTCCTTTGGAAATTTTTCCTCTATTTTCTAGTGCCATTCTCAATTTGTTGCTGTTAGCGTGCCCTACCCTATTTTGCAAGGACTTGCTTATGTAATGCTTCAGTTACGGGTGGAGAGTGCTCAAATTGTTGAGGAAGCCATTAGCTTACGCGGCAGGGTCTCCTCTGTCATTGCGAGGCCAGCCAGCCGAAGCAATCTCTTCTGTTTAACCGGTGAGATTGCCACGCCCGTTGGGCTCGCAATGACAGGAAGTCCGTGCCGGCTAGCCCCATGAGGCTCGCCGCTGGAGCGCGGCTGACAAAATAACCCAAGCACTCTCCCTGCGAGACTGAAGCATTACTAAAAAAATACTTGTATTATGCAAGTATATAGAGTATGCTCCTTTAAAGAGGAGGGGTTGCTTATGTCTCAACTGAATGTCTACGTACCTAATGAACTGGAAAAAGAAATTAGGCGACTCGCCAAACGAGAAAGGCAAAGTCTATCTAGATTTCTTACAGAAGTTTTAAAAAATAAAATTGGCCAGAAGAAAAAATGGGACAAGGATTTCTTCACCAAAGTGGTTGGGGGCTGGGTTGGGCCCTTCCCAAAAATTGAAAGGGAAATTGCAGAAGAAAGGGATGCTTGGTGAGCTTTCTTTTAGACACGAATATTTGCATTGCGCTTTTAAAAGGAGAAGATCGAAAACTCATTGAAAAAATAAAATTTCATTCTCCCGAAGATATTTTTATTTGTAGTGTGGTTAAAGCAGAACTTATTTTTGGGGCCAGAAAAAGCGAGCTTATAGAAGCTAATTTAAAAATTTTGTCTCAGTTCTTTTCCCAATTTGAATCCCTTCCCTTTGATGACAGAGCTGCAGAATTTTATGGTATTATCCGTGCAGTTTTAGTGAAAGCTGGAACCCCTATTGGTGCCAACGACTTGCTAATTGCCAGTATTACACAATCTCATGACTTTGTTTTAATTACTCGAAATCGGGATGAATTTTTACGCATCCCCGGCTTACGAATGGAAAATTGGTAAAAGTGTGGCCGAAGTGGATAAGCAAGATCTTTATATTTATAAAAATCTTTATCTAAGAATTAATCTGTAGAATTTTGCGGGCCATATTTTCAAAATCTTTCTTACTCAATCTATAGCCTTCTTGATCAGCAGCTTCTTGATGGATAATATCGGTAGCCTTCCCATTAATCAAAATATCATCTGAATCTCCGTACCCTGTTCTTTCACTAGACTTAACGATAGTTTCTGAACCTTCATAGAGAATGGTTAGTAATTCAACCGCACGGTCACGGATAGCTGAATACACCCTATCAATTTGATCCCCGTTTCCACCTGTTCTATGGCCACTCCCATCAACTTCGATCCAATCATAATTATCCATCAACATCTCTTGCAACGAATAATCTATGCTGACTAAAAACTGCAGCAAATTATTATCCGGTTCTTTGGGCGGAAATTCCCCCTTCTTAATAGCGGTGTTGGCCTCATGGGTTAAGATTTTCCCATCCTGATCAATGTCTAACTTTGGAAAATATTCATACAATTTATTCAACAAATTATCCGAAGACATGCCCGTCTTTTCAGCCAATTGGGCAAATGAAGGATGTAGGGAATCCAAGTAACTCGTATTGCCCGCTATTTGCACCTTGCCCGTTTCGCCCTCAGGTAGTTTGACCTTTTTTTCATCCTTTACCTCGAAAACGACTTCCGTTTCTTTGGTACCTTGAATCGTGATCGTTTCACTGCGCTGATTTTTACCTTTTACGGCAACTGTATACACATGATTATCTGGGTTATATTCATAAGAAAAAATATCTTCTGAGTTTTGGGGGCGCAAAACAACTTTATCAGCCCCTATAATTTCGTGACCATCAATGGCATCTTCAAAATTTAAGGTTAGGGTAACTTCGCCTTCTTGCACCTGATAAGTAGCCTTGCTACCATTAACACTGCTAGGTTTTGTATCCTCTGAATAGCGTTCTTCTCGGGCTAAAGCATAATCTTTTTCGATCGACCGATACTCACCCTCTTCACTCAGCAATGATAATGCATAAAGGGGGTCTTTTTTCAAAAGCTCGCTTTGTTCCTTTAACAGCACGAGAAATTCTTCTTTAGCCGTATCTTCTATCATACTATCGGCTTCGAGCTTAAACTGTAATTCATCCAGGGCTTGTTCGGCTTGCGTATAAACTTCTTTAAGATTTTTGCTCCCCGCCTCCAAAATATTAATTTCTAATTGATCTAATTCCAAAGTAACTGTTTCATCGACGGGTTCAGAATTTGAAAGTTTTTTAGCAAGAGAAGTCAACTCTTTCAAACGCACGGTTAGTTGTTTAACCCATGAAGCGGGTAAATTTTTATGATATTGGGCAAGCAAATCTTTAACCGTTTGGATATGTTCTAAAAAATCTTGTTTTGAAGTGGGAGTTGACTGAGCAACCCCCTCTTCAAGTTCTTCCAACCCTAATTCACTTTCATCTCCAAGGTAGATATCTTCATCACTATTTTCTAAATCGCTCCAGGGTAGCTCATCAATAGAGGCTTCATTAACTTCATTAGTTTCGATTTTTTTATTGTATTTGGCGGTTTGAGGATTGTAGTAACCAGTTGAAATGATTTTATTTTTACTAATTGCCACGAAATTCCCCCTGACTTTGCAACAAGACAAAGTTATTTTCGGTTTAGAATGAGACTAAAGTTGCCCCCTAAGTATCGATAAACAGGCCCTCTCCTCTAAAAAATCTTTTTTTTCTACCCACCGAGAAAACTTAAGCTGTCTCTTCTATCGAGAACTAAGTGACGAATAAAACCTGTTTAGGGATAGGAGTTATATATGAGCAAGCTATTTATTTTAGGAATTATTTTTACAACTTTTTCCATTACGGCCTGCGGAAGTTTAGTGAGCGTAAAAGGCCCAAGCTACAAGGAAGAATGTCAAGCCGGCGAAACCTCTGATCAGGCCACTACGGCCGAAGTTGAAGTTTGGCCTTTTGTCGAAGTAGAAGGCCCTTCCTTCAATACCTGCAACGACGGAACTCCCGCGCAAAAGGCTATGATCGATGCTGGTGAGCCTCAAGACGAAACGGATACCGATAATCCTTCTGATTCAGAAGGAGAAAACGCCTAAAATTAAAAGTGGACGAAAGCTTCCGAAGTCTTTAAAATCTTAAAATATGGAATTTTTAAATCGAGTACCTTCCCTTTTAATCCAACAGAAAAAGGAATGGGGAGAGATCTTAACTGGCTTTGAACAGCGCAATCGTTATTTAATTACCAACGAACAAGGGGAATCACTTGGTGCTGCCGCAGAAGTCAAAGGCTCTACCTTGTTACGGCTATTCCTAAAAGGTAGCCGACCTTTTGAAATTCATATCTTAGATTTGCAGGGTCAAGTTTTATTAAAATTGAAGCGCCCCTTCCGTTGGATTCATCACGAAGTATTCATTTATAATCCGCAGGATCGTTTATTAGGGAGCATTTATAAAAGATTTGTATTGTTTCGTCGGCTTTATGAAGTACGCAACACTCAAGGTGCAACGCTCTACGAAATCCATGGGCCGCTTTTGAAACCCTGGACCTTTGAAGTGAAAAAATCCGATCAGATTTGCGGTAAAATCACTAAAAGATGGGGCGGACTATTAAAAGAAGCCTTCACCGATTCTGACAAATTTGGGATTCAATTCCCTGACCGCTGTGAAGCAAATGAAAAGGCTGTTTTATTGGGAGCAGTTTTCCTGATCGATTTTATCCACTTCGAAAATAAGAAATAATGTCGTCCCTATTCATGGATCCCGGCTCACGGGCCGGGATGACGCCAGTACGTCATTTAGGGCCAAGCATATTTTCCGGCCTCACCCATTCATCGTATTGCTCTGCCGTTAACAATTTCAATTCAATCCCCGATGCTTTAAGCGTGATATTTTTGGCATGGGCATTTTTGGCAATTTTAGCGGCATTGTCGTAACCGATTTTACTATTAAGTGCGGTAACGAGCATGAGTGATTCTTGCACATAGCGTTGGATACGTTCAACGTTGGCCTCAATTCCCACCACACAGTTTTGGCGAAAGCTATCGCAAGCATCGGCCAACAAACGAATCGAATTTAAAATATTAAAAATAATAACGGGTTTATAAACATTCAATTCAAAATGGCCACTCGCCCCAGAAAAAGTGACCGCGGCATCATTGCCAATCACCTGTGCACACACCATGGTCATGGCCTCTGACTGTGTGGGGTTGACTTTGCCGGGCATAATTGAACTACCGGGCTCATTTTCGGGCAATGATAATTCTCCCAGCCCACAGCGCGGGCCACTACCCAAAAAGCGAATGTCGTTAGCAATCTTGTGGAGAGAAACCGCTAGCACCTTAAGCACCCCACTGGCTTCTACCATGGCATCGTGACTTGCTAACGCTTCAAATTTGTTGGGGGCGGATTTAAAGGGCAGACCCGTCAGCTCAGCAATTTTTTTGGCACCGTTTTCTGCAAATTGAGGATGGGTGTTAAGCCCCGTCCCTACCGCAGTGCCTCCCAGGGCTAATTCACATAAACGTGGCAAGGCCGCGTTGATTCGTTGTAAGCCATTTTCAAGTTGTTGAACATAGCCCGAAAATTCTTGGCCCAACGTTAGCGGAACCGCGTCCATTAAGTGGGTGCGACCAATCTTAATAATTTTTGCAAAATTTTCGCTCTTTTTTGCCAGGGCCTCTTTGAGTTGGGTTAGCGCAGGGATCAAACGATGATGAATCTGCTCCACTGCCGCAATATGCATAGCCGTGGGAAAGGTATCATTGCTACTTTGCGACATGTTCACATGATCATTGGGATGAACCATCGCCTTATCACCCAACTTGCCCCCACCCAACTCAATGGCACGATTCGCAATCACTTCATTGGCATTCATGTTGGTTTGCGTACCACTGCCGGTTTGCCACACCACCAAGGGAAAATGTTCATCGAGTTTGCCCTCGATCACTTCATCAGCTGCTTGTAAGATGAGTTTAGCCTTATCAGCAGGTAATTTTTTCAGTTCCAAATTAGTTTGGGCCGCCGCTTTTTTTAAAATACCCAATGCACGTATCAACGGCCTAGGAAACCGATCGCCCCCAATCTTAAAATTCATAATCGACCGAGCCGTCTGCGCCCCATAATAGGCCGTCGCTGGCACCTGCACTTCACCCATCGTGTCTTTTTCAATTCGATACTGCATAAAGCCTCCTCATTTGGTTAGTATAATTTAGGAACCCCTGCAATCGAAATTAGGATGATTATCGTCCGGTTAAAAAATAATAGCACCTAATCTATAAAATAACCGATTAAAGCCTTAAATTGGCCCTATTTTTAGGGGCCATGGGGGGAAATTTGAACGATTATTCTGGCATTCGCATCCAGTATTCTCTGGCATGGCTTACGCAATATGCTAATTCCATTGACCAAAATTTAGATGGAAAATTATCGGAAGAAGAAAAGCAGCAAGCCTCGCAACTTAGTCAGGGCTCAAATAATTTTACTCTGGAAGAAATAGAAGGCTTTAATTGCATCTTTGCTTCGCCTCTTATTAGTAACTCCATTGATAATTTGACAAACGAAAATTTTGCCAAAATTCCAGACGGTAGTCCTGAAGCTATTTGCCCTCAACAAATTCAACTCAACCCTAGCACCGCATTGGAAAACAGAATTAGACTTTGGAAAAATGTGACTGGTTCTGAAAGTTCAGTTTCGAAAGTAACGCTGAATTTACCCCCGCATGACGAAGTTTATCTGCTTTTTATTAATGGTGATGAAGAGGATCGTCATATTGGGAATCTACACAATATGGCTCGTTTATTTGCTTATTTAAAAGTTCAGCCCGAAAACATGTACCTGGCTACCTCACACCCACCTTCTATCCAAGGTATCCATTCAGCACCTGGAACGATCGAGGGCATCCAAAATCTGCTCGCTCAAATTGCTCAAGCGCCCGGCAAACAAAAACTTTTACTGTTATACACCACAGGCCATGGCAGCAAAGATGGAGAACGGATTTCGCTCGTCTTGGAGAATCATCAGACTTTAGACACGCAACAATTCGCCGAACAAATCAAACAAGTCGTTAGTACACCTGAGCATAGTATTGATTCCATCGTTTCAATTTCTGATCAGTGCTATAGTGGGGTTTTCCCTGATTATTTAGTGGAAAAGTTACCTGAGTTTTCCATTATTGCGGTTGCACCTAATACAGAAAAAGAAACTGTGATTTGTGGGGAATGGACCCCCTTTGTTATTTTAGCCATCGAACAAGGGATTGATTTTAACGGTAATCAAAAAACAGATTTGTTAGAGGCCATTACTTTATCGTTGAATCAATACAATCAGGCTTTATATAAACTCAGTCAACCACCCGTCATTGTTTCGTATCGACAAACGATCCCTGCCCTCACTCAGAAAAACTTAGGAGATTTATTTTCACCTCATGCAGGCAAAGTCATCCTCGATATTACGGCACCTTGGTGTGAAGTTTGTAAACGCATGGAAAAGGAATTTGACAACCGCAGAACGTCGCTCCCTGAAGATTTGAACCTCTATCGTATTCACGATGGTAGCACCGAGGCAGGCCTTGCCCTTATCACAAAATTAAGGGAATATGACGGTAGGTCACGAAATGGCCCAAGCATCCTTCCTGAACGCATCGCTTTCCCAACCATGATCTATATGGAGGGTGGAAAAATCACGGGGGTTGAAGTTGGTTACAAGTCTCCTAGCGACTTAAAACAAGACTTGGCTAAACATCTCAACATTCAGATTGATGAACAACAAGAAAAGCTGCGCATTGCTAACTTCTTTGCAACCATTTCAGGAGTTCCACAAGATGTCTTTTTAGACCAATTAGATCGGTCCAGCCCTGAGACAATCATTGCTTGCTATCATCTTACCCACGGAGATAACGCCTCCCAAGTTTTAAAGGGCGCTCATTACTTAACCGGTCTCCCTGCACAAAAGTGGGATATTTATCTCAATAATCGCGAGCTCTTTAAACAAAAGAAATATTTTTCTTCGGAAGAAGAAAAAAAGATTTTTTGGAAACTCGCTGGAAGGATCGGTGTAATCCCCAAAGAAGAACTTGATCGTCGCAATCCACCTTTTATCGACGACTGGCATCGGGCGGATTATGCCATGGTTCAAGCTTGGCAATCTGAATCTAATGCCGTTCGAATCGCCATGATTGAAGGCATTGCTCTTCACGCCACTGGCACCAAAATCACGCTTGAAACTCTTAAAACACTTTTTGATGCGACAACCAACGAAATAGTCAAGACCGCTATTATCGAAGGATTGGTAGAAAATCATTTACAAGTGGTGGAATCAAAAAATATTGAAAAAGAACCAACACCCATGGGTTACGGCTACAATAATTTCGTGATCGATCAATTATTTGCTTGGTACGAATCAAACACCTTAAGCCCCAAACTCCAAATCGTACTACTTCAAGGGTTACAAAAGATTGCGAAAGAAAGTCGAATCTTCCGTGGAGTTTATGCCCATCAATATGCAGCACGATTTTTAAGCTGGCAAAAGAGGATCGACCCCCAAGCAGCCAAGGAAGTGTGGCCCATCTTTTTAGAAACCGCTTATTATTTTCTCAAAGGCGGCGCGAAAGCCCTACCAACGTTAACTCAAAACCCTGATTTTTTGGCAGTAGCTCAAAAAATCCTGGCTTCAATCCATGACCCTGCTCAAAAATTCGATGATTCTGCTCCCATTACTTCACTTAAATTTTTGAGTGTCAACAGAGGGATTGCCTTAAATACTCTGCAAGGAACCTTCGACACCTTATTCAACAAACCTTCCTTAAGTGATGAAATGATCTCCCTGATTACAGAATTGCTACCCCGAGTAGGTTCTCATTTCCAAGAATCTTGGAAACAACTCATGGCAACCCATCCCTCTCAGGTTGACTCTATTCTCAAGGGAATTGCTAGAACTGAGCTTGGTGCCAAAAAGAGTTCCTCAGATCTTTTAATTCATAGCTCGTTAACCTATTCCGACCCCAAGTACAGCCGGATGTATCGAACGGCTGCGGTCCGGCTTTTGAATGCCTTACCTTTTAATGAGATGAGTGAGTCCCAAAGAAAACAAGTGATGGATCATGCTAAAACCCTCACACAAGACAAGGATTATGAAATAAGAATTCTTGCAACTTATACGCTATTCTGCTTGAGTCAAGGCCGATGGCCGAACAATCAAAATAAATTTTTGACTGATCAGGAATGGGTTATCATCAGCGGACAACTCTTTCTTGCCCTGCAAGATCCTTCCCAAGAAGTTGTCAACATTGCCTTTACGGCCCTTCACAATGCAACCAATGGTAGCTATTTCATCGATAATGGCGCTTACTTGCCTTATGACAATCCAACTTATACCCAAGTTCATCTTGAAAATGTCATACGCAATCCAAAGGTTGCTCGAGAGGGCAATCAGGACAACGTCAAAAAACAACTTTTGACTATGATTACTTATGCCAAAAATCCAGAGTCCATTGCTAAAATCATGCAAACGATTAATTCCCTTTATGTTGATGCAACCTTTAACAGCCTCTACGGACAAGCCTTCTTAGCAGAAGCCATGAATAAGCTTTTGAACAAAGCCCAAAACTCATCAACCCATTCCATTCGTCATCAGACGATCATTTGGGAAACCAACCTAGCAGGAGAAGCAGGTTTTGATGAGTTAACTAAAAAAATGCTCCATGATCCACAACTGGAAGCAGAGTTCAAAATGGCTTACGTTTCTGAGATAGCAGAACGCAAACGTACTCAACTCATCCCTGACCTACTCAAGCTGCTTAAGGCGACTCAAGATCGGGATTCTAATCTTGTCGAACACATCGTCGTTACTCTCCATAATCTCATCATTCACGAATTCAACCAAAAACACCCCGAACGAACGACCCTTATCACCCAAGAACAAGATTTTGATATTGTCGCTGACGTTCTAAAAAATAGTCGCCGGCCCAATACGCTCGACACTTGTATTTGGATCTTAAAAGAGGCTCAAAATAGTAAATATCACGATTTAGTCTGGAGTTTTAAAGAATCGGCCTTCCCTGATATTCGCATGGCCGTACCTCGATATTTTGAGGCATTTGAAATGCCCGACCCAAGATATGTCGAAGCAGTACGAAATAAGCTTATCACCCAACCTGAACATGAAAACACAGCCAGCCAATTGATTTATCTCATGAAGATTGGCGATTGGGATTTTTTGGCTGAACATTTAGAAATTTTTTCACAACTTGATTTAGAAAACTATCGGCTGCTTGATGACGAAATCCCTTTAGAGATAGAGATCGCCACTCTGCCTGATAAGATCATGGCCAGCCACTTATTACAGGCATTTGAAGGGCTTAATATAATAAGGCACAACGAGGCTGCATTGGCAGCCGCCTGGCAGCTTATTGGGCCACCCTATGATGCAAAATAGTCTAAATTAAGTAGTAGCATGCCCCCGAGACATGATGAGCTTACCACTCCGGACGGTGTCGACAACACCATATTTATTGAGCATCACGAGGATCGAATTGATTCTTTCGGAATCGCCCGTGACTTGAAGCATCATGGTGTCTTCGGTAAGATCAACCGTTTCGGCTTTGAAATATTCGACGATTTGTAAAACCTCGGTGCGTTTTTCAATGGGGCATTGAACTTTAATTAAGGCCAATTCTTTATCGACCATCACTTCACCGGTGTGATCGCGGGCGTGAATTACATCCACTAATTTATTTAATTGTTTGATGATTTGTTCTAAGGTTTCTTTATCGCCGTTGGCCACGATGGTCATGCGCGCAAATTTTTCATCGGTCGCTGGCGACACCACTAAACTATCGATATTATAACCACGCCTGGCAAACACAAGAGCAATACGGATCAGCGCGCCTGGTTTGTTGCTAACTAACAAACTGATTGCGTGGGATTCGGGGCTATTGTTCATAAATTTTACTCCAATCGAGATTGCCACGCCTGTTATCATGGGTCCCCGCATTCGCGAGGATGACACAGCTCGCAATGACAATTACGTACTCCCTGTTGGCTTAGCTAATTTACGTTTCGTCGGTTCAATGATCATCTCCGACACAGCGGCCCCTGCTGGAATCATGGGAAAAACGTTATCTTCTTTTTCACACACCACTTCGACCAAACAAGGCCCACCTTGATAAGCTAACGCCTCTTTGACAATCCGACGCACATCGGCATTGCGTTTAATCTTCCAACCTTTGATGCCATAAGATTCGGCTAATTTTACAAAATCAGGATTGCCTTCTAAATCAACCCCCGAGAGGCGATCTTCGTAAAAAAGATTTTGCCACTGCCGCACCATGCCTAAATAACGGTTGTTCATTACAAAAACTTTCACCGGAATTTTATTGATGGCAGCCGTCGCCAGTTCACAAAGCGTCATTTGAAAACCACCATCCCCCACAATAGCAATAACCATGCTATCGGGCCGAGCAAGCTGAGCCCCTAAGCTGGCTGGAAAACCAAAACCCATGGTGCCGGCTCCCCCTGAACTGATCCAATGGAAACGTTGATCCACTTTAAAAAATTGCGCTGCCCACATTTGGTGTTGACCCACATCGGTAACCACCACCGCCTTGCCTTCGGTGAGTTTATAAATTTCATCAAAGACGTATTGCATTTTAAGCCCACCCTTCATTTTATAATGAAGGGGATATTGTTTTTTCCATTTGGCAACTTGTTTTAACCAATCGGAAGTGTCAGCGGGTTTGAGTTGGGTGTTAAGTTCTTCGACCACCAACCGGGCATCACCCACAATCGAACAATGGGCCTTCACCATTTTACCCATCTCGGCATCATCAATATCCACGTGAATCTTCACGGCATCAGGACAAAAATCTTTGAGCCGCCCCACAATGCGATCATCCCAACGTGAACCAATCGACATGATGAGATCGCAGGCCACCACGGCTTTGTTAGCGTAAGCCGTACCGTGCATGCCTAACATGCCGAGGTTTAATTCATGACTTTCGGGAAATGCCCCTTTGCCCAATAAAGTATTGGTCACCGGAATGCGCATTTTTTCCACCAAAAACTTGATGGCCTTATTTGCACCCGAAATCACCGCGCCATGACCAACGAGCAACAAAGGCCGTTTTGCCTTGCTTAAAAGTTCAGCTGCCTTGGCAATGGCTTCCGGGTCACCCGCACCTGGCACCTTGTAACCGGGCAAATCCATTTCTGCATTGTAATCAGGGACAAACTCTGCCGACGAAATATCTTTGGGTAAATCAATGAGCACTGGCCCGGGGCGCCCCGACTCGGCCAAATAAAAGGCCTCTTTAACCACCCGGGGAATATCGTGCACGTTTTTGACGAGGTAAGAATGTTTAACCACCGGATAGGTAATCCCCGACACATCGGCCTCTTGAAAAGCGTCCATACCCAACATTGAAGTGATGGTTTGACCGGTTACCACCACCATGGGGCTAGAATCCATATGGGCCGTCATAATGCCCGTTATGGTATTGGTAGCACCAGGGCCGCTGGTTACCAAGGCCACACCGGCCTTGCCACTAGCCCGTGCCATGCCATCTGCCATGTGAGTAGCCCCTTGTTCATGACGAGTGAGGATAAATTTGATAGGTGATCCCACTAAAGCATCAAAAATTGGGATGGCTGCACCGCCAGGGTGGCCAAATACATACTCTACCCCATGATAATGCATGACATCTAATAAAGCTTGTGCCCCAGTTCGTTTCTTTTCAGCCATTTTAGTCGCCTTTTTCAACTATCGTAAAATAATATTTAGCTAAAAGACAGCTTTTTTCGTAAAAAATCAATATCATTTATTTATTTTTGTGTTATTTTTATGAAAAAATGCATTGTTTTCTATTTTTGTACAATATTTAGGATTGTTTTTAACGATTATACCCCGTCTTGACATTTAGTTGGGTTTAAGTTTAAAAGAATGATGGGCGTGTTGAAAAATGTCATTCCCGCGAAGGCGGGAATCCAGAACTGCCTTAAATCACTGGATCCCTGCCTTCGCAGGGATGACAGAAAGTGCATTTTTCAACAAGCACTGATGAAAAGGAAGATTGCCTAGCTATCATGGGTCCCTGCCGGAGTTTACCCTCGACCTGATCGGGGGCAGGGATGACATGGCTCGCAATGACATTTTTATATGGGCAAGAATTTATATAAAAAGGTATGGGAGGCCCACGAGGTTCGGAAATTACCTAATGGTCAAAGCCAAATCTTTATTGGCCTGCATTTGATTCATGAAGTCACTAGCCCCCAGGCCTTTGGCATGATTCGCGATTTAAAACTGAACGTCGCCTACCCTAACCTAACCTTTGCTACCGTCGATCATATCATCCCAACCGATGATATTGCCCGGCCTTTAAAAGATCATTTGGCCGACGAAATGCTAAGTGCCTTGCAAAAAAATACTCAAGAATCACACATCACTTATTTAGGAGCCGATTCAGGGCAACAAGGCATTGTGCATGTGATTGGCCCAGAGCTGGGGCTTACCCAACCGGGGTTAACTATTGCTTGCGGCGATAGCCATACTTCTACCCATGGGGCCTTTGGCACCTTGGCCTTTGGAATCGGCACAACCCAAGTGCGCGACGTGTTGGCCACTCAAACGCTGGCCTTAAGCCCACTCAAAGTTAGAAAGATCGAAGTTAATGGGAAATTGGGCAAGGGCGTAACAGCGAAAGATATTATTTTACACATCATTCGCAAATTAGGCGTTAAAGGCGGGGTGGGTTTTGCCTACGAATATACCGGCGACACCATTACCAACCTCACCATGGAAGAACGCATGACCCTTTGCAATATGTCGATTGAGGGTGGTGCCAGGTGTGGTTATATCAACCCCGATCAAACCACTTACGATTATTTAAAAGGTCGCAAATATGTGGCCACGCAAAATTGGAGTGACTTGGTAAAAAAATGGGATGGCTTTAAGAGCGATGCTGATGCTACTTACGATGACCTGGCACCTTTTTTAGCTCAAGAGATTAACCCAACGGTTACCTGGGGTATCAACCCAGGGCAAGCCGTGTTTATTGACGAAACAATTCCTGACCCCAAAAATTATCAAGGGCTGGAGCGTGATTCCATTCAAGAAGCCTTGGATTTTATGAAATTCAAACCCAATCAACCGGTGAAAGGCATCCCGGTACAAGTGGCCTTTCTAGGCAGTTGCACCAATGGAAGACTTTCAGATTTCATTGAAGTGGCCAAACTGATTAAAGGACATAAGGTTGCCAAAGGGGTACGGGCTTTAGCGGTACCTGGCTCACAAGCTGTGGATCATGAAGCCCGCAAACTAGGGATTGACGCTGTTTTCCAGGAAGCTGGCTTTGAGTGGCGCAAACCTGGGTGTTCGATGTGCTTGGCCATGAACCCTGACAAACTGGTGGGGGATGAAATTTGCGCATCGAGTTCTAATCGCAATTTTAAAGGGCGCCAAGGTTCACCAACCGGGCGCACGATTTTGATGAGCCCAATTATGGTAGTAGCGGCTGCCATTACTGGCAGAGTGAGTGATGCAAGAGAGGTGTTTGTCTTATGAAGGAGTTGCTAAGGTCTTTTCGAATCCGGCTTAAGGCTCTCTCAACCACAGCAAAGTGGTTTCGAGTAGCCTCTTCCCGCTTCGAAAAGAACTCAGTGACTCCTTCATAAGACAAATAGGGCAAGCATGATAATGATGAATGAATATTCGATAAAAAAAATATCTGGCAAGGCAGTGTACGTAGGCGGTAACGATATCGACACCGATCGCATTATCCCGGCTCGCTTTATGAAATGTGTTACCTTTGAGGGGTTGGGGCAATATGCCTTTTATGATGTGCGTTTTGATGAACAAGGCCGATCGAAGCATCATGTGCTCGACAGACCTGAGCATCAAGGTGCATCGATTTTGGTGGTCGATCAAAATTTTGGTTGTGGGTCGAGCCGCGAACACGCCCCGCAAGCCCTGGCCAAGTTTGGCTTTAAAGCCATCATAGGTGGATCTTTTGCTGAAATATTTTTTGGAAATTGTGCAACCATGGGAATCCCCTGTGTAACCTTGGAAGATGGTCAACGGGCTCAATTAGTAAAATCTATCCAAGAAAACCCTCAAGCCAAATTAATGCTCGATTTAGAAAACCTTGAAATCAAAATTGACGAAACAAAGTTTAAAGTCAATTTGCCAACGAGCATTCAGCAAAGTTTTCTCAGTGGAAAATATGACCCTTTGTTTGAATTGTTGGAAGGGCAAAAGCAAGTAAACGACGTGGCAAAAAAATTAGGTTATGTTGATTAACGAACAACCCCGAATGGATGCCGGATCCAAGGTCCGGCATGACGGCGTTGCGTCATCCCGGGCCTTAGACCCGGGATCCATAGATGACACTATTGATACTAATTACCAATAACAACCCCTTGAATGACCTTTAATTCAGCATCCGGAAGATCACCAATATTGGGATCTGTAAAATTAGTATCGGGCAGGCTCAAATTAAACTCGGTGCTCAAACCTGCACAATTACTTTCATCGGCGTCTTGTAACTGTTGCTCTTTATCAAGGGCACGCACGAGATAAGTGGTTTCGTTCCCATCGCTATCTTTGCAGGTGACAGAATCACCATCCGGAATGGTAAATTTAGGTCTCCACAATCCGTCGGCTACCTCTTCCCATGGAACCCCCCAGAAATCCCCTGCCCCACCGTATTCCATTTGATAGAGTTGAGCAATACTGGTGTCGGGATCGGTATACGTATAAGAACACTTCAATGGCCGGTCAAAGGCTACCGCCGCCCCATTGAGCTGGATCTCACGGTGAGTATTCCAAGCATTGGGCCCGGTTTCGATTTGATAATAGATGGTTTGGTTCTCAGCATCTTGAAGGGCTGAAGTAGAAGTATAAAGATCCCCAGAATGCACACCCCAAGTATTTTGCCCCGTCGTGGCTGCCGCCGAAGTAAGGTTATCGGTATTGATCGTACCACTAGCATTGGCCACATAGGTTGCCGTCCAGGTAGTAGGGTCAATTTGAAGTGTATAGGCGCCCCCTTCTAAAGTGGGTAAATAAGGATCGGAATAGGTGCTATCGGTTAAATCAGGTTTAATTTGTTGGTACCCACCATACAAGGTTGCTGTACCCGAACTAAACAATGCGTCAGCCGAGTTAACATTATCTTCAGCCGTCACATAAACAGCACTTGAATTGGTAAAAGATACAATGGGCACGTTGATACTTCCTACACCATCCAACCAGAAATAGACCATATTGCCACCAAAACTTGAAATATCAATGGTCTCAGGGGAGCTTAAGTCTGTACAGGTTTTTCCCATTGTAAAAGTACATTCGGCTACTTCTTGAAAAACAGAGCCTGTCCAGACTATTTGAATAGCCTGATCATTAATCCACCAATCCAACCGCACATTAATAAAATCAGCCAAGGCCATTGTTTCGCGAGTACGTTTGATAACTCGGAAATCACCACCCAAGAAGGTATAGGTGGACCCATCTTCTTCTCCAGTCAACGTACCACCACTACTGGGGTACTCATCTCGATCGCACCAAAGGCCCCAATAGCTCGCATAGCAAAAATTACTCTCCCCATTGCTGTTAGTATAGATAAGCGGAATCCCTGGATTATCGAGATCAATTTGGCTACCGGTCGTGAAATCAAATAAACTATATCGATAAACATAGGTGTTATATGCCTTACGATTTTTACACTTTGATTCAGCAGCCCCATCTTCAGTGGAGGTACCCTTCACAAAGTTTTCATTGGCAGCAATCTTATGTTCGTAGGATTTACTAAATCCCCCACCCGAAAAGGATTCGCTCAAAATACCTTGTAAGGTTTTACTGGTGGTATTTTTAACAATTGTAGCACCTGAACTAAATGAAAATTCAGAGCCACTTTCTAACATGCGCATGGTTAAGGTATTCTCACTGGTCGTCGCATCAAAAGAACTCCCCAACTTCCCATTCATGGTTGGACCCACTGAACCATCCGTTGCGCTTTCTTTAAAGTGTATTTGAAACACTCCATTGGGATTCGCTGAGGTTGGCCCACTCACAATCTCACCATAGCCCAGCAGTAATGAGCTTTCACTTTCCTCTTCACTACTACCCGTGCTACTGGCACCTTCACTGTCGTCTCCGGCAAAGGGAATCCATACCTTCACAATTTCAGGATCGGAGGCACTGCCACGGGTCGATAAAACGGTCCAATATTCAAGTTCTTGCTCCGAAGAATTACCGGCCGATTGATCGTTGGAACTGCCTGACTGGTCTTTGTCTTTATTACAAAGGGCAAAATCGACTTGGGCTTTATAGGCCCCTCGGTTGACCATTTGATCATGGGCGGTTTGATCGAGTGAACATAAAATTTCGTTAATGAGGTCAAGGGGTGCCACGGTCGGATCATAAACCCAAATATTAGTTGGCAAAGTATAATAATCGGCTGTCAAGGGAACGTCTGAAAGGGCAAACAGCATGGGGCTATTGGTTATTAAAGCCTTCATCAAATCGGAACCGGTGCTATCGTCTTGAGCATCAATGACCGCAAGGGTTGAATTGAGATCGACCCCTGAAGAGGCCGTGCTGCTAGCTCGCCCACCACAAGCTGACCAAGTTAATGTGAGTAAGATAAGTAGGAACGTTGAATAACGTTGAAAAAGACCGCCCATAAGACCCCCTTGATTTTCTATAAAATAAAATGCCCCCGAAAAAAGATAGTTCATTTTAACTCCATTATTTGTACATTAACAAGTATAAAAACAAAATTGGGGTGGGTTATTTAAAACCCATATTAATAAGCATTTAATTTGTTTGATTTTTCAATGACACCATGTTTTAAACTGCCCTTAAATTATATTAGGAGTCTTGAAAAATGTTGTTTCTTGGGGCTGTTCAAAAATGCCCAGATACAAGGCAGCCGTAGATGGGCGTTTTTCAACAGCCCCGTAAATAGGAAGGAGAGCTTTTTATGGAAATCGCCATACTTACTCCCGCTGGGAGTCAATTCATTTTACGTTGGATCCACCTTTTAGCCGGTGTTACCTGGATAGGCCTTCTGTACTACTTTAACTTTGTGCAAGGCGAATGGTTTAAAGAAACCGAGGCCAATGTCAAAAATGCCGCGATTGGCAAACTGGTGCCACGGGCCCTGTGGTGGTTTCGTTGGGGCGCGATGTTCACCTTTGTTTCAGGCTTAGCCATTCTATTGCACCGCGGTGGGAGTTCAGGTTGGGAACAATTCAAGTCCCCCTATGGCGTGTTGATTTTAACCGGTGCTTTATTGGGTACGTTCATGTTCCTCAACGTGTGGCTGATTATTTGGCCTAATCAAAAGAAAGTCATCGCTTCGGCAGAACAAGTTCTTAAAGGAGGCGCTGCCCTCCCTGAGGCTGCTGCCGCGGGCGCCAAAGGGTTGCTGGCCTCGCGAACCAATACCCTATTCTCAATCCCCATGCTTTTTTTCATGGGTGCCGCCAGTCATTTACCCGTCAGCTTTATCGCCGATGTCAAACTCGAACATTTAGCCTTACCCATGATCGCCATCATCGTTTTGCTTGAACTCAATGCAATTCGTGGTAAGTTGGGCCCCTTAGCAACCATTAAAGGTGTTATCCACTGTGGTTTGCTTTTAACGATTGTTCTTTACGCAATTATTGAGGTGTTAGCATGAGATATTTTGTTCATCTTCTATGGATAGGGCTTTTATTGGGCTGTACCCCCAAACCACCTTCAGGTGGGCCCGAAATGAGTTTGGCCGAAAAAGGCAAGTCTGTTTACATGGCCAACTGCATTGCTTGTCACAACAAAGACCCAAAGCTTGATGGCCCCATCGGCCCTGCCAACCATGGCTCATCATTAGAGCTACTTACTGCTAGAGTTTTAGAGGCAAAGTATCCAGCTAATTATAAACCTAAGCGAGATACCAAACTCATGCAACCCATGTCATTTTTGAAAAATGACCTTGAGGCCTTGCATGCGTTTTTGAATCAGTAACACCTATGGTGTCATTGCGAGCAATGTCATCCCCGCCCCTGCCTGCGCAGGGGTAAACTCCGGCGGGGACCCATGATGAAGCGTGGCAATCTTCATTCTCAGTTTTTTACTCAACATATAAATCAGGCATCAAGGTTTCGCCAGGTTCATGGGCGTATTGGTCAAAATTTTTCATACCCGCTTGTCGCAAGACATCTTCGTCAATTAAGGTTTGCCCGGTTACTTGCCGATTCTCTTTGCACAAAATCTCATGGGCCGCATCGGCCATGATCTCAGGTTTGCGACTTTGTTTAATGCCCGCTTCACCCATGAGCCAATCGACGGCCGCAGTGGCAATGAGGGTCCTTGGCCAAAGGGAATTAACGGCAATCCCATAGGGTTCAAATTCAGCGCTCATTCCAAGCGTACAAAGCGACATGCCATATTTTGAAAGGCTATAGGCCAAATGATTTTTTAACCATTTGGGATCCAGACTAAGGGGTGGGGAAAGATTTAAAATATGCGGGTTCTTTCCCTTCTTCAAATGAGGCAGGGCTTTTTGCGAACATAAATAAACTGCCCGCACATTAACACCGTGCATAAGGTCAAAGCGCTTCATGGGTGTACTGGGAGTATCTGCTAAAAAAATGGCCCCCGCATTGTTAACCAGGGCATCAACGCCACCAAATTTTTTAACCGTCTCTTCCACCATCTTCTCAACTTCTTCTTCACTACGCACATCAACTTGTAGGGGTAAAACCTTGGCGCCAAGAGCTTCTACTTCACTAGCCACTGTATAAATGGTGCCAGGCAATTTAGGATGCGGTGTGGCTGACTTAGCCGCAATAACAATATTGGCCTTATCTTGGGCACACCGTAAAGCAATCGCCCGGCCAATGCCACGACTTGCCCCGGTGATGATAATGGTTTTACCTTGCAAGTTGGTCATAAACACCTCTTTCTTTATTTCACCTTATTCCTCATTCATGCGAATATAATCAACCATACATGCGAATATAATCAACCATATTAATCAGAAAATGATCGCCTAATTTTTCTTCGCGGATCCATTGATTGCAAAGTTGGTTATTGTAAATATAAAATTGCTTGCGGGTCATATGCAAGGCTTGCCCCATGGTTTCATAAAGTTTGTCGACTCGACAAATAGTTGGGCGTAAGGCATAGATGGAACACTTGTTGTCGGGGGTCAAGTGAACACAAACCCCTTCAGGAGTAGTGGGTTCTGGGAAATGCGGGATACGACCGGCTTTGCGACAGCAAGAGCCACATTGAGTGCAAACTTGGATTTGGGGGGACCTCTAAAAAGGGCCCAGATGCAAGGCGCCCGCAAAGACGCGACCGGAGCGTATATGGAAATACGTGAGGATCGCGGCTTTGCGGGCAACGCGGCAGATGGGTCGTTTTTAGAGGTCCCCATATGAATATTCTCTCCAAGCTTCGCCGAATGATCCTATGGACCTTTCGCTTAGGGCTTGTTGGCGCTATCCCCTATTCGCTTTATCGTCACGACTTTTTATTTATCTTTGGGGTTTTGTTATCGTTGCTTGCCACCCTGCTTCCAGCCTACTGGTATCGCAGTCTTAAAGTCACCCTGCCCTTTGAACTTGATCTCCTCATTTCGCTCGCCTTGTTTTTACATATCATCTTAGGCGAAGTTTTGCGATTTTACGATAATGTTTGGTATTTCGATAAAATCATGCATTTTTATGGCACCAGTATCATTGCTTTATTGGCATTTCTTATTGTCTTTAGCTTTCATTATTCAGGCAAGGTTGTTTTAAGTTTACCCTTAATTGCCATTTTTACCATCATCTTTGCTATGGCCGTGGGCAGCCTTTGGGAGATCGGCGAATTTACGGTGGACCACCTTTTTAAGCGTAACACCCAATACAGCCTTGATAACACCATGTGGGATTTGATTTTTAACACAGTGGGCGGAACCTTCGCCGCAGTCTTTGGCGCCCTTTACACTCGCCGCAAAAACGCACCCGAGTTATCGCAGATGCTTGATGGCGTTAAAAAAATTATAAGATCTTAACTTTTATTGCGCACAGCCATTGGGCGGGCGGTTGGACCTTGTATTCCCTCCGGCATGGGCTAATAAATTGAGGGCAAGCCTAGATTGATTTTGATTGACACACTCAAGAACCGTAAAAGGTGCATCTTCATTGATTCCTCTGATGCGGCGACGAAGCTCTCGTGGATCCCTCCCCGTCATCTCGACTAGCCGTTCAATTAAGGGCTCTTCACGGGCGGCCTGGAACCCAAGCAAAAAAACCGTCCAATCTGCGCCACAGTTCCCTTCAACAATTTGAACCTCGCCACCCACTTTTTCTAAATCTCTTGCTGTTGTCTCTGCCTTATGAGCAGTAACACAAGAAACAACCACCAAGCGAACATCTCTAAGATCATCAACCAATCCTATAGCTTCTCGAAGAGTGAGCTCCATCATTTCTGAAAGTTTGCTAATGAGTTTATCTCTAAAATTGGGATCATAGCCATTCAAAACAACACTTGAATTCTGGCGTTCCCACCGGGGATCGATCGGAGGCGCAATTTCTCCACCCACATTATTAGCTGGAGCCTCAGGAGGTATCCGCACAAAAGGTGCACCTTCACCGCAAGCAACAGAATCAAGTGTTGCAAAGTAGCCATTTTCATCTTTAAATTTATCTTGTAAAGTTTGAACTTCTTCTTGGCTCACGCACTCTGCCAAACGAACAGGGATATTGTCTGCCATATACACTGCTTCCCTTAGCCCATAATTAAAAAGCTCGCGTATCACCCTAATGGCAGCATTCTTATTGCTCATGCTACGTAAAATAACGTCGTGCTTTTCAACTTCTGCACGAACTGCGGGGGATGGTGAAGGTGAAGGTGATGCTGAAGGTGTTGGCCCCGCTATATTGCTAGGCCCCCCTTGAATCGCAGGAGGTTGGTTGTTCAAATTTGGATCAGGCGAATTCACACCTTGTTCGCTCGAACAGGCTACCAACACAACCAACACCCCTACGATACCCCAGGCCTTTAAATTATTTCTCATAATCCCTTACCCCTCTCATGTCATTCCCGCAAAAGCGGGAATCTATTAGAAAAGCCGGATCCCGCATCGAGTGCGGGATGACGATTCTTAAGAGAAGCAAGATTCATACCGAAGGAGATTTTTTTGTTAAAATATAACTTATTGAAAAATTTGGTGATTTTATGAGAATGCCATGACTACGATTCTCAAAATGAGAAATTTATCATTTTGAACTATTTTATTGCAGAATCGGGTCGATTCTTAAAATACGTGCCGACTCACCTAACGATACTGCATAGAGAAACTCATCTGGCCCCATTTGCACACTGGTCATGCCTGCCAGATGGGCCAAATGGCGATCATTCAAAACCGCACCTGTCATAGGCTCAAGGGTGAGGCCCCTCACCCAACCTTCATAAAATTCAGAATAGATCAATACATTGTCTAAAAAATTTCCATATTGTGAACCGGTATAAAAGTGCCCCACCATAATCGAATGGGCGTGCATTTCGGGATCTTCAGCAGGATCTTCTTCTTCCTGCGTGGTATCTTCGTGCGAATAACCCCCAATGGGAGTGACATATTGCGGATCGTTCGTTGGCCCTTCGGTAAAAGGCCAACCAAAATTCAAACCACCACTCATCGCCAAATCAATTTCCTCATAAAAACCACCACCCACATCGCCCATAAATAAATGCCCCGGATGATAAGTAATCGTAAAGGGATTGCGCAGGCCATAGGCGTAAATGCTAGGATAATTCGTTGAAGCAATATTTCCACTGGGAATGGTAAAACCCCCTTGCCCTGAATTATGATTGGGAATCACCCGATGAATTTTGCCTAAACTCAATTCGGTATTTTGAGCGATGGCATAAGTTGGATTGGCGGATCCACTTCCACCAGCATCGCCGGCGGCAATAAACAGCTGCCCCGCTTCATTAAAGAAAAGCCCGCCCCCATTGTGATTGGTGCCAGGTTCAGGATTTTCAGATTTAGGTAAGCGAATAATATTTTGCTGATCGGCTAAATTAAAAGTTCCCGCACTCACATCAACACTAACCGTAAAACGATCAACCCGATTTTCTTGATCAACCGGCTGATTACCCACGGTTGTATAAAAAAGATAAATATAATGATTGGTAGCATAGTCTGGATCTGCAACCACGTTAAGCAGGCCTTGCTCAAACTCCAAACCAACTACTAAATTTTGTGATTGCGAAAGAATTTTGAAATCGCTGGTAAGGTAATAAATATTGCCATCTAAACTAATCGTAATAAGCTCGCCATTGGTGCCAGGCAAAAATTCTAAATCCACTAACATCGGTGCCGAAAACTCATCCCCCACTTCGGTAAATTTTATACCAATCACCGTATCCTCAGGTGTAACGGTTGGAGGTGGTGGGCTAGTTGGACTAGGAGTCGGGGTAGGATTTTCGGTAGTTTGTAACGGATCGCTCGCTTGATTGTTCGAGCACCCAATCATTGTTATTATTGCAAAAACAAACACCCCTCCCATCATCCATCGATACATAAATTCCTCCTGTCCAGGCACCTACTTATCTGCAAGAAATGACGGGAAGTTGTCAATATAGGATTTACAAACTGCAGCTTAAACTAGTCTAATAACCGAAACTGAATCCAACGATCTTTGTGTCTTAGAGTAATTTCAAATTTCTCGATGAGATCCAATCCAATAAGGCCATCAATGTCGTATTTTTCAGGAAGATCAAAACAGGCAATTTCTACATTGGCAAATTCAAAACTGAGAATAGATAATTTTTGCACAACAAGTGTATAGCCCCATTCCCGACCAACGATTGATGAAGTGCTCACGCCCCTACTTTTTGGATTTGCCTGATAACCAAGAGAGTCGGTCAAGGAAGTATTGACAATAGTCCGATAGGCCCCGGGATCAAAAGCTAACTTGACACGCTGTTCCCCCAATGGCCCCCAAATATAACCAGGAATATGAATAATGTCTTTGCGTGGATCATAACGGTAAGATTCAATTTTGTTCATACATCAAGGAAGAATGGCCCCTGGACATTTCCAGTATAGAGGCTGGCAATTTTTTTCCATTTTGGCCGAAGGTGGGTTTTTAGGTAGTCGTAAAAAACTTTTTGGCTGGGGTGGCTGTAGGCAACGTATCCCTTAATTACATCGCCATGTTCATTTTCTTCCCACTCCGTAAACGCTACCCACTGTTCTTGATATTTTCCTTGTACTTCTTCCCACGTAAGCATCTCTCCCATAAGATCCTCTTTTGAAAGTATTAAATTACCGCGTCTTATACCTGTTTAAGCACAAAAAAGCAATGAATCAAACGAAATGTATGTGTGGTTTCAACTTGCGGTAATCTTGAAGTTACCGGATTTAGGATTTTTAGTGTAACAATCGATTGGCAAGGCGGGTGGCCAAGGCCATGATGGTCATTTGAGGGTTGACCCCTAGCGGTGTTGGAATCACACTCCCATCGCAAATATACAAACCCTCGACTCCAAACACTCGGTGATTCACATCGCAAACCCCGGCCGCAAAATCTTTACCCATTCGGCAGGTTCCCAAAGGATGAAACGCCCGAATCTCCAATTTAGAACGGGCAAAGTCTTTAACCGAAATATTTTCCAAATCAGCAGCACGATTCACCTCAAAACGTTGCCCTTGAATCGGTAAATGCACCTTTTTAGCACCGCCTTTAAAAAGTAGTTGGGCTAAAAATTGCACGCCTTGAAAAATCCTCGCCTCATCTTCATGAGTTAATGAATAGCGAAATAAACATTGCCCCCCGGGCAAACTCACCATGTGCCCCTCGCTACCATCATTGATCAGAAAACCATAACTCAACATTTTAGAATAATGCTTTAAAAAATGCACAAAGGGATGCCCTGAAACGGGAAAGGCAAGACCAGCCAAATCAGGGGGCACAAAAATCCCTTCAAAAAGAATCCCCTGTTTGCGCAAACCATCATAGTAATAGGCTTGCGGGGTACCCTCCCAACCTTGAATTTCTTCTTCAAATTCGGCCAATACTTTTACCGCCGGGTGCACCGTTAAATGTTGGCCTAAATGTTGATTGCCCTTTAACCAACCGTGCCTTACCAAAATTTGTGGAGTCACAAACGAACCCGTGGCTAAAATCACCTTAGGGGCATAAAGCGTTAATTTTCGTTTTTGAACCCCTTCGGCTTCGATGCCTATGACCTGACCCCTTTGATGAGAAGCCGTTAAAATATTTTTTAAATGCGCCCCGGTATAAGCAACCGTGCCTGCAGCCAAGGCTTTGGGGATGTAACTAATATCCACACTTTGTTTAGCCAAGGTCGAACAACCAAAACAACACATCCCACTCCCTTGGCAACCCCGCACGTTTCTGAGCAAAGGTGCACCTTGATAACCTTCTTGCACCAAAAGATCACGAATCAGGGTATTCGAACGGCTCATCACCTTATAATCGGCCGGGGTTACGCCTAAGTGTTCTTCGACCCGTTGAAAGGCTGCATTCATCTCTTCATCTAATAGTTCACTTAAACCCAACTCGGTTTGCCAGCGTTTTAAGACATGAGGCAATACCCGAAAACAAGTGCCTGAATTAATCACGGTTGTCCCACCCAAACATCGCCCCACGGGAATGGGAATCATGGGTTTGCCCAAAGTTCCGGTGATGCCATGATTTTCATAAAGACGATCTACCGACTCAATGGCCAAGTCATTATGTTGGGGATGAAAAGTGCCTTGTTCAACCAGAGCCACCTTCATACCACCTTCAGCCAACTCTTTAGCCAACACCGCCCCCGCTGCCCCCGAACCCACCACAATGACATCACAAGATTCTTCTTTATCTTCGCTGAAAGAAGATAAATCACGCGGCTGAAGGTGATTAGGCAAATCTAAAATAGGATGGTGTTTGTCAAAAGGGGCCTTGGCACGTTTAGCTAAAGCGGCTCCATAACCAATGGCTTCTAACAGAAGTTTCTGCCGCAACAATACCCCAAGACTTAGGGCCTTGATTAATAAAACTCCCTGCCGGCAGGGGCCAAAACCACTGTACTCCCAACGGTTTAGATAGATAACTTGAACCTCTTGAGGCAAAAAACTAAACGGCCTAAACCAATGCCATAATTTTGGGAAAAAATATTCGAACAAAATAAGAAAACTATGAAAAGAAAATCGAATATAAAAAGGAAAATTCTTGAGCCGCTGAAAAACTTCTTTGACCACCTGATCGACATCAAAGGTTTTTAATAAGTCAGTATCATAGGCAAGGGCTGCTAGCATGAGTGCTTTAATGATGCGACCTTGATGAGACTTAAAAATATTCATAATAAAAACTCAATATTAGTTGGTTTGGTTCGGCTGGCCACCTCATAGGCAACAGTATGAGGTGCTGTATATTCTACCTCTAATTTTTGTTGGCGAAATATTTGAACTTTCATCGAAGAAAGTTTGGAGTTTGAACAATAAATAAAACTCCCGTCAGTGTCCTCGTAGGTGAGGCCTGCAAATTCATGAGGCTGCGACTGGATGTGGAGATGAAATTCTAAATCGCTAGCCTTAAGCTTAATTTCCCAACCCTGATAATCAAAACGAGAATGACAAAAGATGGAATCACGGACGCGGTTAAAATAGAAAGGCCTCCCCTGATAAACAATGAAAAACGAAGAAATGTAGGGCGAAGGATAACGATTTGCTAATCTCGCTTGGGCAGTCAGGCCTTCAAAAACAAAATCAACGGGCGCCCCTTGAGAATCAACAAAGCAGTTCCCATGCGCCCAAGCCCAGGCATAACCATTCTTTTGGCCAAAGAGATGCCCCTGCATGCCAGGTGCGTTCTGCCATTGAAAAGATTCTCCGTTAACCTTAACCCAACCATCAAAACTTAAATCCGATTGAACGGTCACGGCATAATTCTTCACCAGCCTTAAGCGAGCAAGTAACGAAGGCACAAAATCAAAATTCAAATTTTTGCAAGGACGCATGGCCAAAGACCATTCAATCTCTTGTTTGCCCTGCTTAATTTTTCCAGAAGTTTGTTGATCTGAAAAAGAATGATCACCTATCTTAAAACCATGTTGATTTATTTTAAATGCCATCATGGATCCCGGGTCCCCGGATCGGTGTCCGGGGCAGGCAAGCCCGGGATGACATGGTATTGCAAAGGTTTCTTTAAGGGCGACTTTTTCAACGTGGTCAGAAGTTCTTTTGAAAAAAATTGCCCAAACGCAAGCTTCTTGTTTTGGCACATGAGGATTATTTAATAAGGTAAATCGTAACCACAGGGCACGTTGCCCTTTTGGTTCTACCAGTTTAAGATACCAGACCTCTTGAAACCCAAGATCTGATTTCACCGCTGGCCAAGCAGGTCGATTGGTAATTTCCATAAAAATCTACGTTAACGATTCGTGCTGCTACGAGTTTTGAACAACAAATAATAAACAAACAGGGCAATAGGCCCATCGGTCAGCACCCCTGCCAAATAAGCAAAGTAATGACGATGAAACCAAAACATATAAAAAAACCCCGCTGTTGAAATAACTTTGGATAAAAGATGAATCTGAAAATAACGAGTGTTTTGCGGCTCTTTGAGACTAGCCCAACATAAAGCCACCAGCATGAGCATCATCGAAAAAACCAAGGGCTGCCAAAAAGAAGCCCCCGCATCAGGTATAGGGTTAAACCACCCTAATTGATTGGGGAAATAATTAAGGGCCGCAAACATAAGATCAGCCTGAAAGAAAAATAGGCAAGCCCCCAAAAAATAAAGCACCATCAAGAACCATAAACTAATTCTTATCATAGACTTAAATGTAACCGATCGGTTAATCAATGTAAATGATTAAAATCATTTATTTAAAATAACCATCTCTGAGCAAGACTGCACCTTGGGGAAGCCATCGCTCCGGAGTTTATCCTGAGGCGAAGCCGAAGGACCTGTCCAGGACAGGGTCCGCGGCGGGGCCCCCAATGGAGCGCTGGCCAAGTAAAGCAGCCGGCTTACTCACTTTGAAAAGACGTGACCGTTATTTAGTCTACTCGAATATATAATTCATTGGATTAGTCGATATCCCATCGACCTTGACTTCATAATGAAGATGCGGCCCGGTCGAAGAACCGGTGCTACCCACAGCAGCAATTTTTTGCCCTCGCATCACTCGATCACCTTCTGTCACAAAAAGTGCCGAGGCATGGGCATAACGCGTGGTTACACCATAACCGTGATCGATGATGACACTATTACCATAGCCACTATCATATTTAGACATAATGATGATCCCATCCGAAGGGGCAAGTATGGATGTACCCACGGGCGCGGCTATATCAAGACCTTCATGAAAACGATAACCACCGAATGGATTATAACGCATCCCAAACTCGCTGGTCACCCAGCCTTGCACCGGCCAATGGGATGGGGTGGTTGACCAAAAAGAAATTTTCTCCTGACTGGCGGTATAAACTTCATTAATTCGCTCTTCTAAACGGCTTGCAAATTCTGCCATTTCATCGATCTTAACATTTAGTTTTGCATAAAATTCAGTGTCAAACTTACCCTCTTGCCAATCTTGTTTTAAGGCGGTCGAACCAACCTTGGGCAATTGATGAACTCGCTTTAAAAATTCTGCCAAATCTTCTTGCTCAGAAAGCGGCCCCACCCCTTTATTGAGTTTGTTGGATTCTACCCCCACCGCAGCTTCTAATTTTTGGGTAAAATGTTCGGTCCGCTGTAGGGCGTCTTCTAAACCACCTATTTTAGCCACTAACTTGGCCTTTTCTCGTTCAAAGTGACTAGCCGAAGTGAGCACAGCGGAAGAACTTAATTCTGTATATTGAGTACGGTAATGAAAAAACCCCCAGGTCATGGCTAGTGAATAAAAAATCGCAACCCCAACAATTCCTAGACTTAAGCGAAAAATGGGCTGTTGAAGGGTAATAGCTGGGGCTTTACAATAGTTTCTGCCCCGCTTAAGCGTATCCCTAATCTTTTTTAACATTCAAAAACCTCAAATAGCGGTTTTGTCTTTTGGGCTTGTTGAAAAACGTGCCTTCTGTCATCCCTGCGGAGGCAGGGATCCAGCGATTTCAGGCAGTTCTAGATTCCCGCCTTCGCGGGAATGACATTTCTCAACACACCCCTTTTACCTAACACAGCCGTATTAGACTTATCGGCTAGGCCCAAAAACTGGTTTCTTAAAAAATTTTATTTAAAGGAGCGGGATGCGTACAACTTGGCGTGAAAAGTAGCAGAGATTGCCAGGCAGGTCAAGACTTAAAGTTTTTCAATTTTGTTTAGTAATTTCATGGACTTGCAAAACTACCAGGGTAATATTATCATCGCCCCCCCGGCTATTGGCCAAGTCGATGAGGCGCTTACAACCCGTAGGCAGGTCGAGCTTGGATAAAATTTCATAAATTTCAGCATCTTTCACCTGATTCGAGAGGCCATCCGAACAAAGCATAATGATATCATCATTCTTTAAAGAAACGGTTTCAATGTCGGCCTCCACCTCTTCTTGAAAGCCAACCGAACGAGTGATGATATTTTTCAATTTATGAACCTTGGCCTCTTCTTCGCCAATAATGCCCTCACGCACTTGTTCGCCCACTAACGAGTGATCTTTGGTGATTTGCATAATCTCGCGATCTCGAATGAGATAAGCCCTAGAATCCCCAACATTAGCGAAGTACCCACGCGAGTCATCGACCATAACCCCCACCGCCGTGGTACCCATCCCCCGCAAAGCCGCATTGGCAGTAGCTTCTTCATAAATACGCCGACTGGCCTCTCGAATGGCAAAACGTATTTGATCGCCCAATTCACTACCCACTGAATTAACCCCTGAAATAACGGTGGCCTCGGGGTCTTGCACAAAATGGCCCATGACTTCTTCAATGGTGGTCACCGCTAAGCGGGAGGCATATTCACCCCCCACATGCCCACCCATCCCATCAGCAATGAAATAAAGGTTTAAACTATCATTGACCAAATAGCTGTCTTCGTTTTGGGTGCGTTTCATTCCTACATTCGACATGCCGTAGGATTCAATTTCAAAGGATGGAGTTTGTGTCATATTTTTACCATTATAAAACAGCTTATCCGTATCGCCAACTGTTAAAATCACACTAAGCAGCTGAATTTCTTAGCATCTCTCGGGCATGACTCAAAGCCTTTTCACTAATTTTAACGCCGGTTAACATTCGAGCCATCTCTGTTACTTTATCTTCGCGGCTCAAAACTTGCACAAAAGATTTCGTTTGCTGGCCTTCAATACGTTTCTCAACTTTAAAATGATGGGGCGCAAAGGCCGCAATTTGCGACAAATGAGTAACACAAATCACCTGCCGATCTTTGGCCAGTTGATTTAATTTTTGCCCTACTAATTCGGCAACCCCCCCGCCAACGCCTTGATCAATCTCGTCAAAAATAAGGGCGCCCTTCCATTCGCTAGGGTAAAGTAATCGCCGTAACGATAATAAAATGCGCGACAATTCACCACCCGAGGCGGCTTCAGCGAGTCGTACTAAGTTTTGCCCTGGATTCATGCTGATCCAAAATTCAACTTCGTCCCACCCCGTTTCTTTCATCTCAGAAAAATCTTCTCCCGCTTTTACCACAATTTCAAAACGCGCCTTGGGCAAACCTAAGCCATGAAGTTCATTTTGTATCACCCGACTTAAATCAAGGGCCGCCTTTTTTCTTAAATGAGAAAGTTTTTTAGCTTGTTCGCTTAGTTTTTGAATCCAGCCTTGCCCTTCAGTTTTAAACTCCTGCAATTTTTCATCGTGATGATCTAAATACTGAAGATTATTTTCAATCTCTTGTTGTTTTTGGATTAAAGCTGGTAAATCCGAATGATATTTTCGTTTCAACTCGTGAAGCAGGGCTAACCTTGATTCGATTTGATCAAGACGAGCGGGGGCATCTTCTGAAATTGAACATTCATTTTGCAATTGGCGATAAACCTCGTCTAACTGCGATAAACATTGGCTTATATGGCCTGCCGGTTCAGAAAAACTAGGCACGATCATCGCTAGCTTTTCTAAATCACGATTCACCCGCCCCAGTTGATGTTGCACACAAGCTTCTTCTTCGCCTAACATGCTCAACACTTGAGTCAAAGTTTGGGAAATTTTAGCAATATTTTTTAATTTTGCTTTTTCGGTTTCTAGTTCAGCTTCTTCTCCAGCCCGCAATTGGGCTTTGGTTAATTCTTCTAACTGGAAGCGCAAAAAATCTTCTTGTTTTCGACTTGCTTCGTAATGAGACTGGAAAGCGAGCCATTTTTTTTGAAACTGTGAATAATCTGAAAAAATAGTCTTAAATTGCTGAACCTGCGCTTGCAACTTTTGATCGATGCAGAACCGAGGCGTATCCTGATCCAGCAGACGCACATACTCATGCTGACGAGTGAGGTGAAAAATGGCTATCGTGATTTTTGCCAAAGCATTGAGTGTCACGGGGACATCATTAACAAAGGCTTTTGATTTGCCTTCTTGGTTTAAGACCCTGCGTAACAATAATTCTGCTTCGGCAGAAATGCCCAATTCTTCTAAAATATGAAGCAGCCCAGCCTGTTGATGAATGTCGACTTGTAACAGAGCCGTTGCCTCAGCAGAACCCGTACGAACCATGCTGGAACTGACTTTGCCGCCAGCCAACAAAAATAAGGCTTGCATCAGCACACTTTTCCCTGAACCGGTTTCACCCGTAATCACATTGAGGCCAGGGCCAAATTCAAGTTGGGCATCTGCAAAAACGGCTAGATTTTTTAAGGTTAATGATTTTAGCATTTGAAAGATGGACCTATTTGATTACAAATTGCCCCACGAGGCAAGCAATAACGTACCATTATCCGAAAGATTACGCCCCCAAGCCTTGGCTGAATTTGTCGGGCAACCCCACCTAGTGGGGCCCAACGGTTTGTTAACCTCTTTATTGTCAAAACAACTCCCATCGCTACTCTTATGGGGCCCGCCTGGGGTCGGAAAAACCACGTTGGCTAAACTCTTGGCCAAGACTTCTGAAAAAACCTTTTATTTCTTTTCTGCTGTCTTAGCTGGCCTGCCTGATTTACGTAAAACCATTGAACGGGCCAAACATCAAAAGAAATATGATGGTAAAGAAAGCCTGCTCTTTATCGATGAAATTCATCGCTTTAATAAGGCTCAACAAGACTATCTATTGCCCTATGTAGAAGATGGAACAGTTACGTTTATCGGTGCCACCACCGAAAACCCATCGTTTGAAATCATTGGCCCCCTCTTATCACGTTGCCAAGTTTTGGTGCTTAATCCCCTCACCACCGATGACCTAAAGGCCATCATCAAACGGGCCATGGCTTATTTAAATTTGCAGAATTCGTCTTTGGTTTTAAGTACGGATGCTGAACAAAGCCTAATCGAATCTACCTATGGTGATGCTCGCAAATTACTCAACACCCTTGAAACCGCGCATAACTTACTCAAAACCAATGAACGAGAAATCACGCCGGCCCATATTCAACAGGCCTTACAAACCAAAACCCTCCGTTATGATAAAAATGCTGAAGAACATTATAATACCATCAGCGCCTTCATCAAAAGTATGCGCGGCAGCGATGCAGACGCTAGTTTATATTACCTAGCACGGATGCTAGAGGCCGGAGAAGATCCACACTTTATTTTGCGTCGCATGGTTATTTTTGCGAGCGAAGATGTGGGCAACGCCGATCCCCGCGCCTTGCCTCTAGCGGTAAGCGCTCTGCAAGCCTTTGATTTAGTAGGTTTGCCGGAGGGTTGGATTCCTCTAGCTCAAGTGGTCGCTTATTTAGCGGTGTGTCCCAAAAGTAATGCTAGCTACCAAGCCTATCTTGCGGCTAAAGAAGACGTGAATAAACACGGCAACCTGGCTATTCCCAAAACAATTTTAAATGCCCCCACCCAACTTATGAAGGAACTAGGTTATCACAAGGGCTATCTTTACCCGCACGATTTTGCAGAGGGTCGAAAAATCCAAGATTATTTGCCCGATAAAATTAAAGAGCAAAAATATTACCAACCCAAGGGTCACGGGTTTGAAAAAACCATTTTGGAATGGATAGGGAAGAAGAAATAGTGGTGGGCGAGGTTAGCACAGCTCGATAAATTCAATGTGTTGATTTTTTTCAAAATAAGCATAAACAATCCGCAATGACGACCCTTTCAAATACCTACAAAATAACCGCGCTTTAACAATATGCAAAACTTCGGTTTGCGTGATGACATTAAAATGCTTGCTGTTGCCAAGAGGAACAACAGAAACTACATTCCGAAATTCCTCCAGATCGTCAGGAAGTGATTTGTATTTTTTGGCAAGCCGTTTGAGTTCTTTTTGAAATTCCGGCAGCTCATCAAAGTTCATCGTCATAGTTTCTTACGGAGTATCGCTCGTCGCGGTAAAAAACGCTCTCATAAGAAAGCGGCTTGCCGTCCTGCGCAGATTTCCATGGTATATCTTCGTGTGAGTAATTTTCTATCTCGGCGGCGTTTTTATCGGAAAGACGCGCTAGTACATCGTCAATATGCTCAATTTCGCGCGCGGATAGAATATCGAGATTCGGACGTTTTCGTGGCAGATACTTCTTTTGTAAATACTTAAAATACTGACTTTTTACGGCTTCTAACTCGCCTTGCTCTTGCATTTCTTTCATTATTGAACCTAGCTCAACAGAGGTGGGGCCATGATGGTTTTTAATGTATGTTGCGCCCATCAAATTTTCTTCAAATTTTTCGTAATAATCAAAATCAATAAAATAGAGTAATTTATGGAGCACGGTCTCGCCTACATTTGGCTTGCTACCTACTTTCCCCAAAACATAGAGTAAAACTTGCTTGAACTTATCAAGATTCTTTTCTGTAACACGAATTTGTAAATCATCTGATTTTTTTAATGATTCTTTCTCAATTGTTACACTGCGTTTTGGTTCTTTTCCGACAAGAAAATTATCAAGCGACATGTCAAAAATCGCCGCAAGCTTCTTTGCCTCGGATATGGTAAGCTCTCGCTCCCCGCGCTCAATTTGCATATAGGTAGGGCGGGAAATACCAAGCTCTGACGCAAGATACTCCTGCGTCATATTTCGTTTAGCACGCTGTTGTTGGACAAACTTACCAATTTTATCTTCGGACATAATACTACCACTTTAGGGCACCTCTAAAAACCCTCTTTTCCCCTCTCCCTCGAGGGGAGAGGGCCAGGGAGAGGGTGAGAAGCGCCGAGATGGCGTAAAACAAGTTATTTATTCTGGACTATTTTCAAAGATAAAAAAGGCTTACAAGTATTGATTCTATTGAGTTTCCTGTCCATGCCTATTTTGAGTATGGAATAAGATGTGTTATAAGGGGGAATGAATAAATTCATTAGAAAAATGTCCCCTGGTTTTTTTGATTACGATCAACGGTTGAAAAAACTGAGTCAAACTACGCAACCGTTGGAACGTTTGGATGAGCGAATTGATTGGGAGCTGTTTCGTCCTAGCTTGGAAGAGTTGGTTCTCAAGAAAGCTAAAGCCCCTGGTGGCCGCCCCCGCCACGATGTGGTGATGATGTTTAAGATATTGGTATTGCAACGCTACTACAATTTATCGGATGAGCAGGCTGAATTTCA
>JACPFA010000020.1 GCA_016183235.1 Deltaproteobacteria bacterium | reverse complement strand
TCATCGAAGTACTTAAAAATAATACTGATCCTAAGGTTCGAATTGCGGCTGCCTATGCTTTAAGAGGCACGACTGATCCTCAAGCAATATCCGCACTCATCGAAGCACTTAAAAATAATACTGATCCTGAGGTTCGAATTGAGGCTGCCCATGTTTTAAGAGGCACGACTGATCCTCAAGCAATATCCGCACTCATCGAAGTACTTAAAAATAATACTGATCCTAAGGTTCGAATTGCGGCTGCCTATGTTTTAAGAGACACGACTGATCCTCAAGCAATATCCGCATTCATCGAAGTACTTAAAAATGATACTGATCCTAAGGTTCGAATTGAGGCTGTCAATGTTTTAAGAGGCACGACTGATCCTCAAGCAATATCCGCACTCATCGAAGTACTTAAAAATAATACTGATCCTAAGGTTCGAATTGAGGCTGCCTATGTTTTAAGAGGCACGACTGATCCTCAAGCAATATCCGCACTCACCGAAGCACTTAAAAATGATGCTGATCCTGAGGTTCGAATTGAGGCTGGCAATGCTTTAGTAGGCACGACTGATCCTCAAGCAATATCCGCATTCATCGAAGTACTTAAAAATGATGCTGATCCTGAGGTTCGACTCGCTATTGAGCAAATATTCAATGGCATTGTACAACCTTAAGATGATCCTATTAAAAAATTGGGAAGTAACACCTGCAAGAGCTGCAAGCTTCGACCAAACCGAAGTAACCCGTGGCGACATCGACACAGCAGAACTCTCCTCTAAAACCATGGAAACGAAAAAGGTGCCGGGTCTTTATTTCATTGGTGAAGTGGTTGATGTTACCGGCTGGCTAGGGGGCTATAATTTTCAGTGGGCCTGGGCTAGCGGATATGCAGCTGGTTTAAGTTTATAATTTAATTTTGGGCCTTTTTGGCGGCTACTTTACGTTCATTTGAATTGAGGATGGCTTTGCGTAGGCGGATGCTTTTGGGGGTTACTTCTACCCATTCGTCTTCTTTGATAAACTCGATGGCTTGTTCCAACGTCATGGGAACTACCGGGGTTAAAATAACATTTTCGTCTTTGCCGGAAGCCCGCATGTTGGTGAGCTTTTTAGCACGAGTTGGGTTAATCTCTAAATCGCTTTCTCGGGTATATTCGCCCACAATCATTCCTTCATAAACGGCTGTGCCTGGGGTAATAAAAAATTTACCGCGATCTTCTAAATGGAAAATACCGTAAGCCACGGCGTCCCCATTGCGATCACAAACCAGCGAACCGGAGGTACGATGAACTACCTCACCCCGATGCGGCTCATAGCCTTCTACGTAGGCATTCATAATACCGGTGCCCTTGGTATCGGTTAAAAATTCGCCACGATAACCAATCAACCCACGCGAGGGGATGCTAAATTCTAAACGCACTCGGCCGGTGCCAAAGGGTTGCAGGTTCATCATGCGGCCTTTGCGCGCCGCAATTTTTTCAGTGATGATGCCCGTGCAGGTTTCGTCACAATCAATCATTAAATGCTCGATGGGTTCTAACTTTTGACCATTTTCTTCTTTAAAAATAATTTGTGGCTTGCCAACACAAAGCTCAAAGCCTTCTCGCCGCATGGTTTCAATTAAAATAGAAAGTTGTAATTCCCCTCGCCCCTTTACAATAAAACTTTCACCCGATTTTTCTAATTCAAGTTCAATCGCCACATTATAAAGGGTTTCTTTTTGCAACCGTTCCCAAATGCGGGCTGACTGCACGTATTTACCCTCACGACCTGAAAAAGGTGAAGTATTGGGCATAAAGCGCATGGCCACTGTGGGTTCGTCGACTTGAATGCGGGGCAGGCTTTGGGGATTTTCGCGCGTACAAATGGTGTCGCCAATTTTGACCTCGTCGATCCCTGCTAAAATGACGATGTCACCGGGATAAACCGCATCGACTTCTTTGAAATGAATGCCTTCGTAAACTTGCAATTTCGACACCTTGAGATTACGAATTTGCCCATCTTCGCCAATGCACACCAACTGCTCATTTTTTTTGACCTCGCCATTAAAAACTTTGCCAATCGCAAGCCGGCCCACATAATCGGAGTAACCTAAGTTGCAAACCAACATTTGAAAAGGTGCCGCGGTATCATAATGAGGCGGCGGGATGGTGTTAATGATGGTATCAAATAAAACTTGTAGATTTTGTTCTGTACCGTCTAAGGTTTTTTTTGCAATGCCTTCTCGACCAATGGCATAAAGCACAGGAAATTCGATTTGGTGATCATTGGCCCCCAAATCAATAAACAGGTGATAAATTTCATCAAGCACGACTTTCGGTCGTGAATCTTTGCGATCAATCTTATTAACAATCACAATCGTTTTTAAGTGACGCTCTAAGGCCTTGTGCAACACAAAGCGGGTTTGAGGGAGCGGCCCTTCAGCACTATCTACCAACAAAATCACCCCATCGACCATCATGAGCGCACGCTCTACCTCACCGCCAAAATCGGCATGCCCTGGGGTATCGACAATATTGATCTTGATGTCTTTATAAATCACCGAACAATTTTTAGCCGCAATGGTGATACCTCGTTCGCGCTCGAGATCTAGATTATCCATTACCCGTTCGGCAATCTGTTGATTATCTCGAAACATGCCGGCTTGGCGAAAGAGATGATCGACTAAGGTTGTCTTGCCATGATCAACATGGGCAATGATGGCGATATTGCGAATATGAGGATTGGTAGCTAAGGTTTGAGTCATGGTGTGGCAGGCACTAATGGAGTTGAGCCTTAAAATCAATCCCCAAAAGTATTTTTGACCGTAATGCCTCAGTTTTGGGTGGAGAGTGCTTAGATTGTTTCGTCAGCCGTGCTAACTGGCGAAGCAATCTCACCGGTTAAACAGAAGAGATTGCTTCGGCTGGCTGGCCTCGCAATGACAGAGGAGGCCCCGCCGCTTCAAGCAATGGCTTCCTCAACAATCTAAGCACTCTCCACCCAAAACTGAGGCATTACTTTTTAACCGCCTTCCAGAGAATAGAGTACATCCAAATTAAAACGCCTAGGCTCCAGGTGATCGAGGCATAACTTAAGTGGGAGGCATAAACTTCAGGAAAAAGGTTGGCCGAAAGGCGCACCAGGCCTGCAAACACGATCAATATAACCGCAACGGAGAAAGGTAAAAATCGACCCTTTAACAGTTGCGAATAACCGCAATGGCTTAAGATCACACGGCTGGCAATGCTAAAGGTGCTAAGACTAAACCCTCCGACAAAACAAAAATGCAAAAATCCAAGCCGATATTGGGGTGACACAAAAGCTGCGCCCCAAAAACCCAAGACTAAAAGCCACAACGATGTCTGCAGGGCATAGGCTGTCAGTTTACCGCTGGGAGATTTGCGATGAATCTTCATTTGAATGAAGACGACCAGCGACACTAATAATGCCCTCATCATTAAACCTGCTTTGGCAGAAATAAAACCTTCTATTAGAAAGCTCAAAAATATGCTCAAGGCCAACCCTAAATGTAAAAACAATTGCTCTTTGGGTGAACGAAACGTGGGAAGTTTATCATTTTTCGATTCAGGCAGGCCTTCGGCCCAGCCTAAAATAGAACGAATTAAAAAGCCCCCTACTCCCAGCAAGAAAAACAAAAGCATCCCTTGAAAAAGATAGGCCTTGGCTAAATTTTCCCAAACCGGGGAAAATAAAAATAAGATATTTCCCAAAAAACCTGCGGCAAAACCAAAGGGCAAATACACAAAAGTAGCCGGTGGGTTTTGTTGCCTTGCAAAAAATCTTTTGCCTAAAAAAATAATGAGCACCAAAAGATTGACTAAAAAAATCAGATGATGCCACCAAAATTGTTGGCTTAAAACTGCCAGCACAGCCGCCAATAACAGTATGAGCAAACTCGCTACCTCTAAAATTGTAAAGTGGGCCGCCCGGGTAAAGCGAGGCACTGCAGTCGTAAGAAAACCCATCACAAAAGAAAACACAAACCCATCGATCATCAAATTAGAATGAAATGGAAAAGGGGCGTGATAAAATTGTGGATACCATTGCAACAACGGCCAATAAGAAATGCCCACCAAGGCGACAAGTGAGCCTAAGGGAAAGAAAAGCCGAAAGGGTTCACTGGAAATTTTTTGTATTATGATGGTAGAGTTCATATGTTATGGCCCTATGAAGGTTATCTCTTGAGTCAAGCTTTCTTGCAAGGTTTGATGGTGATGGTCCTTGCATCTTTTTAAAGATATTGGTAAATTAACCTATATCGTAAAAAACTCATGAGTAATTTGCGATCACTACTGTCCCAACGTTGAAATTTGAATCAGCGTTAAGCTCCCAATTACAAATGTTTTTTCGTCCAAATCAGCCGTAATCGATTTGAAATCAAAAACGGTTTTCATTCGTGATATTCCGCATCCGGAGGACATCATGAACACCAGCCCAACCGTTTTCTCTCAAATTATGAATCACTTGCCGCT